>NZ_JANLNX010000017.1:0-76838 GCF_025466015.1 Pseudomonas sp. 5P_5.1_Bac1
AAAAAGCGCCGCAAGCGGCGCTTTATCCTTCAAGCAGGCTGTCGCAAATACCCCACCAGCCTCATCAACATCGCATCGCACCCTTGCAACTGCTCCAGGCTGACAAACTCATCCGGCTTGTGCCCCTGGTCCATGCTGCCCGGCCCGCAGACCACCGTGGGGATCCCCGCCTGGTCGAACAGTCCGCCTTCGGTGCCGAAAGCCACGGTGCCGAATTCACTGGATCCGCTGAGCAGCGCCAACACCCGCGCCGCTTCACTGTCAGCCGGTGTCGCCAACCCCGGATAAGCACTCAACGGCTGCAACCGCACCGCCGTTTCCGCCTGCACGGCGCGCATCTTCGGCAGCAATTCGGCCTCGGCGTAGGCACCCAGTTCGTCCGCGACGGTCTGCGCATCGAAGCCCGGCAAGGCCCGGACTTCGAAGTCGAATTCACACTCCGCCGGCACGATATTCAACGCCCTGCCGCCTTTGATCACCCCGGTCTGCACCGTGGAGAACGGCGGATCGAAACGCGCGTCATGCTGTTCAGGACGCGCCAGTCGCTCGCCGATCTCGCCGAGTTTGCCGATCAGCCGCGCCGCGTATTCGATAGCGTTCACGCCATAGGGCGCATAAGCCGAATGACAGGCCGCGCCGTGCACCTGGCAACGCATCGCCAGCTTGCCCTTGTGGCCGAGTACCGGCTTGAGTTCGGTGGGCTCGCCAATCAGGCACATGACTGGCTTGTGCGGACGCTGTTCCAGAGCCGCGAGCATGGAGCGCACGCCGAGGCAGCCAACTTCTTCGTCATAGGAAAACGCCAGGTGCACGGGAATCTGCAACGGCTCGGCGAGAAACGCCGGCACCGCCGCCAGCACCGAGGCGATAAAGCCCTTCATGTCGGCGGCGCCACGGCCATACAGGCGGCCTTCGCGCTCGGTCATGGCGAACGGGTCCACCGTCCAGGCCTGGCCGTCCACCGGCACCACGTCGGTATGCCCGGACAGCACGATGCCACCCCGGTCCCGCGGACCCAGGGTGGCGAACAGGTTGGCCTTTGTGCCTTCGGCGTTATGGAACAGTTCGCTGTCCACGCCATGCCCGGCCAGGTAATCGCGAATGAACGCGATCAATTCGAGGTTGGACTCGCGGCTGACCGTGGCGAAACCGATCAGCCGGCCCAACAGCTCGCGGCTGCTGGTGTCACTCATCGCCCGGCACTCCGTAGCTGGGCGCGGCGGTGGGATCAAGGGCGCGGGTGACGTAATCCTGCATCTGTGGCCGGTAGGCCTGCCAGAGTGCATCGAGCTGGCCGATCGGGTCTTCGTCGGCCCAATCGACCCGCAGGTCCACCAGCGGCCAGGTCAGTTCGCCTGCCACTTTCAGTGCCGCCGAATGCACCGGCCCGGCCTCGCCGCCCGCCGCCATCGCCGCGTGCATGGCCGCCAGCAGGCGGTCGGCGAGCAGGCCGTGGCTGTTTTCGAAGGCGGCCACCATGGCCTCGATTACCTCGCGGCTGGTCAGCAGGTTGCCCGCCGCCGCGCACTGCTCGCCGGCCACGGCGTTGTGCACGCCAAGGGCTTCCTGGCCGGTGAACAGCGCCACCTGGCCATTGCTGTCGATCACCGTGACCTGGCGATATTCGCTCCAGCCGTTGGTCCCCAACACCCGCTCCAGGGCAATGCCCGGCGCGAGTTGCTGGCCCTCCAGCAGGTCGAGAATCTGTGGGCCGAGCGCCGGCAGGGTGATGTTCTGCGTCGACACCGCGCCCACGCCCGCGCGTACCCACGGGCAACGCGCGCCGACGGCGATGCTGGAAGAACTGATGGCGATGCCGAGCTGCCCGGATTCCGCGCAGCGCCCGATGATGGAAAAGGTCATGTGTGCTCCTTGAGGGCCGCCCGCGCGGCCGCTGATTACGGCTGTTGGGGCAGATGGTGCGGGACGTCCGGCAACAGGAAAACGATTAAAAATATGCTCCGGGCATAGGAAAAACCTGCCTAGCCCGCCGCAAGGCCCGTAGCGCCGGGCCTTCGCTTTTTTGTCGGCAATCCCTCGCTAATTACTATTTTCGCGAAAAACCGCCCGTCCCTAGTCTGGCCCCAGGCAACGGCGGTTCGACGACCGCCCTGGACAACAACGTCTCGAAGACAGGGCTTGAAAATGACTTTGAACAACCTCGAAATCGATACCCTCGTGGTCGGCGCCGGCCAGGCCGGCGTGGCCATGAGCGAACACCTGAGCAAGCTCGGCGTGCCGCACCTGGTGCTGGAGCGCAACCGCATCGCCGAAGCCTGGCGCAGCGGTCGCTGGGACTCGCTGGTGGCCAACGGTCCGGTCTGGCACGACCGCTTCCCGGGCCTTGAATTCGACCTCGACCCGGACGCCTTCGCCGGCAAGGATCAAGTCGCCGATTACTTCGAAGCCTATGTGCGCAAGTTCGACCTGCCGATTCGCACCGGGGTGGAGGTGAAATCCGTGGTGCGCAATGCCGACCGTCCGGGCTTCACCATCGACACCAGCGAAGGCGTGATCCGCGCCAACCGCGTGGTCGCCGCCACCGGCCCGTTCCAGCGGCCGGTGATCCCGCCGATCGCGCCGAAAGACGCCGGCCTGCACCAGATCCACTCCGCCGCCTACTACAACCCAGAGCAGTTGCCCGAAGGCGCCGTGCTGGTGGTGGGCGCCGGCTCATCCGGCGTGCAGATCGCCGACGAGCTGATGCGCGCCGGGCGCAAGGTCTACCTCTCCGTCGGCGCCCACGACCGGCCGCCGCGCAGCTACCGCAACCGTGATTTCTGCTGGTGGCTGGGCGTGCTGGGCGAGTGGGACGCGGAGATCGCCAAACCCGGCCGCGAGCACGTGACCATCGCCGTCAGCGGCGCCCGCGGCGGCCACACCGTGGACTTCCGCGCCCTCGCCCACCAGGGCATGAACCTCGTCGGCCTGACCCGCTCGTTCGACAACGGCGTGGTGCGCTTCGAAGACAACCTGGCCGACAACATCCGCCGTGGCGACGAAAACTACCTGGCCCTGCTCGATGCCGCCGACGCCTACGTCGAGCGCAACGGCCTGGACCTGCCCCTGGAGCCGGAAGCCCGCCGCCGCCTGGCCGACCCGGCGTGCGTGACATCGCCGACTCTCGAACTGGACCTGGCCGCCGCCGGCGTCACCTCGATCATCTGGGCCACCGGCTACGCCGTGGATTTCAACTGGCTGAAAGTCGATGCCTTCGACGCCAACGGCAAACCGAAGCACCAGCGCGGCGTGTCCGCCGAGCCGGGCGTGTACTTCGTCGGCCTGCCGTGGCTGTCGCGTCGCGGTTCGTCGTTCATCTGGGGCGTGTGGCACGACGCCAAGCATGTCGCCGGACACATCGCCACTCAACGTACCTACCAGGCCTACCGCGACCGCGACCAGCGCCAGAGCACTGAAACCACCGAATCCTCCGCTGCCAAAGCCGACCTCATGGGAGTCAACTGATGCCTACTCACACCCGCGTTCGCATGTTCAACACCAAGGAAACCTACCCCAACCAGACTCTGGACAATGACCTGTGCCAGGCCGTGCGGGCCGGCAACACCGTCTATGTTCGCGGCCAAGTCGGCACCGACTTCGAAGGCCGCCTGGTGGGCCTTGGCGACCCGCGCGCGCAAGCCGAACAGGCGATGAAAAACGTCAAGCAACTGCTCGAAGAAGCGGGCTCGGACATGTCGCATATCGTCAAGACCACCACCTACATCACCGACCCGCGCTTCCGCGAACCGGTCTACCGGGAAGTGGGCAAATGGCTGAAAGGCGTGTTCCCGATTTCCACCGGGCTGGTGGTGGCGGGGTTGGCGCAGGCGGAGTGGCTGATGGAGATTGATGTGATCGCGGTAATTCCGGAGTAACCATTTATTGGGGGCTGCTTTGTGATCCATCGCGAGCAAGCTCGCTCCTACAGTGCGTGCTGTGAACTGTAGGAGCGAGCTTGCTCGCGATGAACCGCAAAGCAGCCATCAGCTCAACCGCGCCAACTCTTCCCGACAGAAATCCACAAACAACTGCGCCGGCCGGGTCAACTGCACCCGCTTCAGCTTGGCGGTCACCAGCCCGGACATTTCCACCGGTTCGGCAATGTCCACCGCCACCACTTTCTGCCCGTCATAGGTGCATTCGGAACTCGGCCGGGTCACCAGCAGCGAGAAGCCGAAGCCCTGCCCCACCATGCCGCGCACCATCTCGATCGATGGCGAGCTGAAGACGATATTCGGCGTCAGCTCAAGGTCGTTGAACAGACTGACGAAGTAGGTCCGGCTCGGCGCCACGTCCAGCAGGATCATCGGCTCCGGGCACAGGTCACGCAGCGAGACCTGGGTCTGGCCGGCGAAACGGTGCTTCTGCGGCAGCAGCACATAGGGTTTCTGCGGCGGCATCAACGGCTCGGTTTCGATGGTGTTGTCGAGGTAGTGATCGTAGAGAAACGCCAGATCGAAAGCGCCCGAGGTCAGGCCCTGGATCAGTTCCTGCTGCTCGCCGTCGCGCATGCGGATATCCACGCCGGGATAGCGCTGGCGAAAACCTGCGATCAGCCGCGGCAGGTACAGCGGCGCGACGGTCTCGAACACACCGATATCGATTTGACCGGCCACGGTGTCGTTGTCGGCCAGGGCGTTCTGCTCGAACTCGCGGGCCATCTGCAAGAGCAATTTGGTCTTGCTGTAGAAGCGCTTGCCGCTGGGGGTCAGGGACACGCCCTGGGCGTGATGGCGGATGAACAGTTGCACGCCGAAACTCTCTTCCAGGCTCTTGATCGCCGTGGAAATCGAAGGCTGCGCAATGTAGAGCTGGCGCGAGGCCTCGGCAACGCTACCGGCCTCGACCGTGGTGACGAAGTACTTGAGTTGTCGCAGGGTGTAGGAAGCCACGTGAACCTCTCCTGGCCGGCTGCCGGCTCCGTCCCGCAGCGGTGTGGTCGATGAAGCTGTCACCTTACCGTAGACGCCGGATGACAGCTTGGCCGCCAGGAGAGGTTTTTCCTGTGCTTGGAAGATATTTTTCCTTGGGTCGTTGAGGGACTGGCTGACAGTTTTTAGCGCTCTATCTGAAAAACACTAAAGATCACAAACCCTCACCCCGACTCAAATCACCACTTTCGCCACCTGCTCCTGCAACTGCCGCGATACCCGCTTCAACCCTTCACACGCCTCCCCCGTCTGCCGCAGGGTGTGCGTGCCCGTGGACGCGGCATCGTGAATCCGCGTGATGCTGCGGTTGATTTCGTCCGCCGTGGCCGCCTGTTCCTCGGACGCGCTGGCAATCTGGAAGGCCATCTGGCTGACCGTCGCCGCCGACACGGTTATCCGTTCCAGCGCCTGCCCGGCGCGGGCCGAGGCTTGTACCGGGTGCTGCGCGGCGGCGACGTTGGTGCCGATCTGGCCCGCCGCTTCGCTGGCGCCGGCCTGAACCCGGGTGATGATCTGCTGGATTTCCAGGGTCGATTTCTGGGTGCGCATGGCCAGGCTGCGCACTTCGTCGGCGACCACGGCAAAGCCACGCCCGTGCTCGCCCGCGCGGGCGGCTTCGATGGCGGCGTTGAGCGCCAGCAGGTTGGTCTGTTCGGCAATGGCCGAGATGACTTCCAGTACCTGGCCGACGCTGCCGGAATCGGCGGCAAGCTGGTCCACCACTCGGCGGCTGTCGTTCAGGCCGTCCGCCAGCACGCCAATCGCGCTGACGGTTTCGTCCACCGTGCCACGCCCCTCGCTGGCATGGCGCTCGGCTTCTTCGGTGGCGCGGGCAGCGACGCTGGCGTTCTGCGCCACTTCCTGCACGGTGCAGACCATCTGGGTCATGGCGGCGACCACGCTGTCGGTTTCCTGCTGCTGGGCGGCCATGTTGTCCTGGGCGGTGCGGGTGATGCGGCCGAGGTCATCAGTGGCCTTGGCGATCGCCTGGCTGGCATCGACCACGCTGGCGGTGACGTCATGGGCCGCCAGCACCAGGCTGTTGAAGCTGCGCGACACCTGGCTCAGTTCGTCGTCGCCATCCACCGGCAGGCGCAGGGTCAGGTCGGTGTGACCTTGGGTTGCACGGGCCAGTGCATCGACGGTGTCGTTCAACGGCCGGGTGATGCTGCGGATCAGCAGCCAGGCGAACAACCCGATGGCCAGCAAGGCAAGCCCGACGATAAAGGCCGGCACGCGCAGCACCTGGTTGACTTCGTCACGCACGTCCTGCGGATGGATGCCGCTGGCCAGCACCCAGCCCCAGGGCTTGAACAGCAGCACTTCCGACACCTTGAACTCGGCCTGGGCGCCATTGGCCCGCGGGAACCAGTACTCCACCGTGCCACGGCCGAGGGTGCGCGCCTTGTCGATCATCTCGCGGGAAAACAGCTTGCCGTTGACGTCCTTGAAGTCCGCCAGTTGCTTGCCCACCAGCGCCGGCGCGGTGGGGTGCATGAGCATGCGGTGGTCGAGGTCGAGGACCAGCAGGTAGTTATCGCCGAGGTAGCGGATGGTGCTCACCGCCTGCAACGCCTGGCGCTGTGCTTCTTCCGCGCTCAGATGGCCTTCGCTGGCCTGGCGCTGGTAGTGACCGAGGATATTCGAGGCGGTGTTCAGCGCGGTGCCGACCCCGGCCATTTTTTCCGTCAGCAAGGTGCGCTGCAGGGTCAGCCCCAGCCAGCCGCTCAGGCACAAGACAAAAAGGGAAATGCACGCAACCAACAGGGTGACACGCGTACTGATGCGGAGTTTTCTCAACCCGGACATGGGATGCCTCGTTCTTGTAAGAGTGATGGCAGGGGTATGGCCTGCGGCGGCAAACATACACCAATGCATTCACAAGAAACGAGGAAAATAGAAAAGGATTAGCTAATTTGCGCAGCAGTAAATCGATTTACATTCATAACAGTATTCATTTACCAGCAATCAACCGCTGGCTTTGTCCTTGTCGTCCCGGCGCGGCCAGACCAGCCGCAGGTGCGGCTCGGGAGGTTGCAGGCGCTGGCGGTTCTCGCTGAGCACGCGCAACCGCGCCTCCAGCCGCTCGGCTTCCGCCGCCAGTTGCTCCAGCGCCTCCAGCAGGGGCTTGGCGGACTCGGCATCCACCGGCTCGGGCCGCTGGGCGACGCATTTCATCAGGTCGTGATAACGACGCATCAACGCTTTGAACAGGATCACTCTTACCTCCGGCACTACGCGTGGAGGCCCTTGGGCCGTGGACAAGCCTTCAATCGTGTTTCCAGCCGCGCGGCCTTGCGCGCCAGCTCCTGGCTGGCAGCACTGGCCTGGCGCGAACGCCAGGCCGAGGTCTGCGCGAGTTGTTCGATACTTGCCAGGGCACCCTCAAGTTCATCAGTCGCTCGACCCTGGGCCTCGCAGTCGCGAGCAATCAGCGTGCCGCACTGGCTGATGCTGCTCGCCGCGTCGCTGATCCCGGCCAGGGCGAGGTTGGCGCTATAGGCCTGGTCGCGGCTTTCCCGGGCCAGCGCCCGGACGTCCCGCACCATCATCGCGCCCTCGGCTTCGGCGGCGGTCGCCGACTTGTCCATCGAGCGAAACGCCATCAGCGTCGCGCTGAGCCCGGCCTGCCCCTCGCGCGCCAGGCGCAGCGACTGGCGCGATTCGTTGCCCACCCGTTGTGCATTGCCGGCGAGTTCGCGGCCCTGCGCCTTGATCCGGGCGAAGGCCGTTCCGGTGCATTGCAGCTTGAGCTGCTGTTGTTGCAAAGCGATGTCGCAACTGTCGGTGAGGACGTTGAGCCGGGCGGCCAACTGCGCCAACAGCAGCGCGTCGTGCCGCAGGACGGACAGGGTCTGACGCAGTGTTTCCACTTCGCGCCGCCCCGCGCTGAGGCGCCGGGCCTGCCAGCCGGCCAGCACCAGCAGCGCCAGCGACAACAGGCACAGGCCGGCGGTCTTGCCGAGCACAATGGCCTGCGGCGTACTCAGCGCCACGACGGACAGGGCAAGCGGGAGGGCAAAGCGTGGAATGGAGATGGGAACCTCGGCGGGGGGCGCAAACGTGTGCGGGCCATTGTCCGTACTTTCGCGACAGGCTTTAACCCCGCGCTGGCCGAGGGATAAAGGAAAGGGCTGCGTGGATAAAGGAAACTAGCTGCGCCCCTGTTCCCGATAGCGTCCCGGCCCCATACCGAACCACCGTTCACAGGCCTTGTTGAACGCGCTCTGATGGCGGAAACCCACTTGGTAGGCGATCTGTTTGAAACTCAGGGTGCTGCTGCGCAGCAAGTTGTGGCTATCGCGCAGGCGCACTTCATCGAGCAGGCGCAAAAAGCCGTGGCCTTCGTTTTCCAGCCCGCGACTGAGCTGGTGCTGGCTCAGCCCGAGGCTCTCGGCCACCCCCGCCAAGGTCACCGGCCGGCCTTGAGCGAAGTGTTCGCTGATCGCTCGCCTGACTCGCAGGCTGACAGTGTCGCTGTCCAGTTGCCGTTGCCATTGCGCCAAGTACTGGCTGTGCACCGCGTGCAGCGCCGGGTCGTGGGTGGCCACCGCGAGCTGGACATCGGCGTGGCTGAACAGCAGCGCGTTCTGCGCCGCGCCATAGTGAATTTCAGCGCCATACAAATCCTCGACGGCGCGGGTGTCGGCCGGTCGCGGGTAGCTCAGTTCCGCGCGCAACGGCCGAATCACCCGCCCCGGCACCAGCCAGCACAACAACCCGAGAGTGATGGCCGAGATGGCATCGATGAACACCCGCGACAGCGGCTGCTGCTCGGGGCCGGTCATTACTCCCACCAGGCGCAGGCCCTCGACCCGCTCCTCGACGAACAGGCAAAAGCCGCTGCCAACCAAATGGTGAAACTCGGCAATGGCGGTCAATACGCTGCCAATCGTCGGGCTGGACATCAACGCATAGCCTAACGGCCCGAGGTTCGCCGGATGGGCGTGGTGAAAGGCGCGCAGGCCGATGTCCGGGTCGCCGCTGAGAACACTGGCCTGCTCGAACAACGCGGTGAGCGACGCCAATGAAATGAACGCCGGATCGGACGCCGCCAACAGTGGCTCGCCCAGGCGTCGGCAAAGCGCGGCGACGGCAGGATCGGACTCGCCGAGCGCGGCAATGATCGCGCTGGCGAAGGTCCGCGAAAGGGTGTGCATGAAAGGGCCCCGGGAAAAGAGTTGGTCTACCAGATGAAGGTCGGTCATCCGACACCAAAGGGGCTCATTTTACCCAGCTAACCGCTGCCTATTGGAAGACCGTAAATGGAGTAAGGCTTTTCCTGATGGGGTTTCAGCCTGATAGGTAAATGCCATCAATCGATTCCAAAGTGAAATGAGTTGTCATACAATTGTTGGTAATGATTCTCAGTATCTAATCTTAATAATTCTTAACTGAACGATGAGTCAGCAGGCTGATAGAACAAGCGCGAATCTCCAGTGAAGGAGCGGTGAATGCGGGTATTAGTAGTAGAGGACGACCCTTCGGTCAGCCATTGGCTCGGTTGCAAGCTGCATGCGTGCGGGCATAACTGCCGACTGATCGACAACGGCGAATGTGCCTTGCAGATGATCGGCAGCGAGGTCTTCGATGTGGTGATTCTCGACCGGATCCTGCCAAAGATGGACGGCATCGAAGTGCTGCAACGGCTGCACGGCCAGAATCGCCCGCCGATCCTGATCCTGTCGGCCAACGACCAGAGCAGCGACCGGGTCGAGGGGCTGCGTGCCGGCGCCGACGACTACCTGGGCAAACCTTTCGACTTCAACGAGTTGCTGCTGCGCCTTGAGCTGCTGGCGCGGCGTCACCAACGCCAGGTGCCGAGCGAGATTCTGCAGATCCAGGACCTGCGCATCGACCTGGCCAGCCGCCGCGTCCAACGCGGCGAGAAAGCCATCGACCTCACCGACAAGGAGTTCAAGCTGCTCCAGGTGCTCGCCGAACACGCGGGGCAAGTGGTCACCCGCGGCATGCTGCTGGAGCGGATCTGGGGTTACAACTTCGACCCGCAGACCAACCTCATCGACGTGCACCTGTCCAAGCTGCGCACCAAGCTGGAAAAGGGTTTCGAGCATCCACTGATCAAGACGGTAAGGGCGATCGGCTATGTCCTGGGCTAGCCTGCGCCCACTTCTCGCCACCAGCAGCCTGCGCCAAGCCACCACCATCGCCTTTATCTGCCTGTTGTTCTCGCTGATCTCCATCGTGCTGAGCAACCAGTTGCTGGAAGTAGTGATGCGCAGCCATGTGCGCGACATGATCCTCAACGAGGTGCGCAGCGGGCAGTTGCAGGGACGTTTCCAGGACGCCGCGCAGTTGGCCTGGTCGCTGCAGCACCGGCAGTCGCTGGAGGTGCGCAAAGAGCACCAGGCGGTGGTCATCGACCGCGATGGCCGGCTGCTGCTGGGCAACCCCGATTACCTGCCCGACACCCGCCGCCCGGCCACCGACAAGCCGCGCTGGCACCACATGACCCTCACCAACAGCAACGGCTACACCGCGGAAATCCTCGGCCTGTCGATCCCGCTGCCAGACGGCGGCCAGTACTTCAGCGCCTTCGACCTGCGACCGATGCTCGAACGCACGCGGATCATCCCGCTGGCCACCGGCGCCGGCTTGCTGCTGTTGCTGCTGTCGATCCTGATCACCGCCCTGCCCTTCGGCCTGCACAACCTCTACCGCATCAACCGCATTCGCGATGCGCTGGTGCGCTACGCCAACGGCGACTACACCGCCCGCGCGCCGACCACCCAGCAAGGCGACGAATTCGATCAGTTGGGCGTCGAGATCAACCACGGCCTGCTGCGGATCAACAAGCTGATGGACGAGGTCAAGCACATCACCAGCCATATCGCCCATGAGCTGCGCACGCCGCTGACCCGCCTGCAGAGTCGCCTGCTCACCGCCAGTGAAATGCTCGAAGGCCCGGCCCGCGACGAGCTGCTCTGCGCGGTGCAGGACAGCGAACGGATCCAGAACCTGTTCCGGGCGGTGATGCGGATTGCCGAGGTGGAAACCGGGCGCATGACCTGCCATTTCCAGACCATCGATGTGCATGAACTGCTGCACGACGTCACCGATTACTACCAACCCCTGGCCGAGCAGCGCGGGTGTCCGCTGCGCCTGGACGTGGCCCGTGACTGTCAGCTCTACGGTGACCGTGCGCTGTTGTTCCAGGCCCTCGCCAACCTGATCGACAACGCCCTCAAGTACGCGCCGCCGGGGCTGCCGATCACCCTGCGCGCGCAGTCACGCAACGGCCATGGCGAACTGCAGGTGCGCGACCACGGCGCCGGCATCGCCGCCGCCCAGAGCGAGCGGGCGATGGAACGGTTCCAGCGCCTCGGCGAAAGCAGCGAAACCCCCGGCCATGGCCTTGGCCTGACCCTGGTGCGGGCGATCGCCGAGCTGCACGGCGGCGAGCTGCACCTGGGCGACAACCGTCCCGGTCTGATCGCCACCCTGTGTGTGCGCCGTCAGCGCCCGGGCCCGGCGGGCGAGGTTCGTTAAGCATTCTTAATGGTTGTCGCCTTGCTCGCCAATTGAGAATAAATCTTAATATCGCCACGCCCCGCCGGGGGCCTTTCCTCCCCCCAAACCTGTTCCCGGAGACTTGCCATGACCCCACGCATCCGCGCCTTCCTCAACGACGAAAGCGGTGTGACCGCCATCGAGTACGGCATCCTCGCCGCCGCCATGGCCGCGGCCATCGGCATCATCTTTGGCGAGGACGGGGTGTTCATCAAAGCGCTCAAGGACCGCTTCGCCGCCATCGGCAACCAGATCAACGGCGACAAGGGTGGCGCCGCGCAATAAGCCGGCCAGCCAGTCCAGATGAACAGCACTTTCGCCCTTGTCGTCCTGCTCCCCGCGCTGTGCTGGGTGATCTGCTCGGACCTGCTCTACCGCCGCATCCACAACCTGCTGGTGGTGCTGTTGCTGCTGGTCTGGTGCGCCTTGCCGCTGTTCGCCCTGCTCGGCCTCGGGCCCTGGGGCGCACTCGCCGGCCCGGCTCTACTGAACGAGACCGGCAGCGCGCTGTTTGGCGCGGCGCTGGTACTGGCGGTGGGTTTCATGCTGTTCAACCTGGGCCAGGTCGGCGCCGGCGACGTCAAGCTGATGACCGTGCTGTGCCTGTGGAGTGGCGGCAACCAGATGGCGTTCCTGATCGTCACGGCCCTGGCCGGCGGCATCCTCGCCCTGGCAATGCCGCTGCTGACGCCGCTGGAACAGGTCGTCGCGCTGCTCTGGCAACGCCTCGGCGCACGCTTTCCGGGCCTGGCCATCGCCACGCCCACGGTGCTCACCAGCGACCGCCCGCAAGGCCTGCCCTACGGCCTGGCCATCGCGACCGGCAGCTTCTACACCCTGCTGTTTCCCATTCACTCCTGACGACCGGTTGAACCATGAAAACCCCTTCCGTCCTCCTGCTGGCAGGCGCTTTGACCCTGGCTGGCGGCGCCGCCCTGCTGGCCCGCGTCCTGCTCGCTCCGCCCGCCGCGCCCGTCGCGGCCAAGGCGCCCGCCGAAGCAGCCCCCGTCTCCGTGAGCAAACTGGCGGTGCTGGTCGCTACCCGTGAACTCAAGCCCGGCCAGTTCATCGACAGCAGCCTGCTGCGCTGGCAGGAAACCGACGCCGAACTGCCGGCCGAACAGGTTTACCTGCGGGGCCAGGACGACCTCGCCCTGGTGGTCGGCGCCACCGTGCGGCGCACCGTCGCCGAGGGCCAGCCGGTGTTCGTCAATGCCCTGGTGCGTCCCGGCGAACCGGGCTTCCTGGCCACCGCGCTGACCCCCGGCATGCGCGCCCTGACCCTGCCCACCTCGGCGGTCGCCGCCGGCCAGGGCCTGATCGCCCCGGGTGATCGCGTCGACATCATCCTGGCGCTGAACAAGGACGCCCTCGAAGGCCGCGACGCCGCTGGCGCGCCCGTCTTCCCGCCGCCCTACGCGGCCCAGACCTTGCTGCGCAACGTCCGAGTGCTGGCGCTGAACCGCAGCGCCCGTGACCTGACCCAGCGCAACGACCGCGCCAAGACCCCAGCCACGCCAGGCAAGAAAGACGAAAACCCGTACTTCGACAGCGTCACCGTCGAAGTCACGCCGCGCCAGGCCGAGCGCCTGTCCCTGAGCAAGGAGATCGGCGTGTTGCAACTGGCCTTGCGCAGCAACCGCGAAGAGAGCGACGGCCTGCCCCGCAGCGGCAACCGCGAGGTCACCCGCCTGGCCCAGACCACCGACCTCTACCCGGCCAAGGCCGCGGCCCCGGTCATGCTCTATCGCGGCGGCACCACCGAGATCGTGCCGCCCAGCCACTGAGGCTCCCGACCCTCCCGACCGTGCCCGCGCCGCGGGCATTGACTGGCCTTTCCGGAATTCCTGACGATGAAGTTCGCCCCTGCCTGCTCCCCCCTGTCGCTGTCCTGCGCGCTGGGCCTCGGTTTGTTCTGCGCCCTGCCGTTGCGCGCCGAGGTCGTGGTCCTCGACCCGCCCCTGGAACTGCCGCCGCAATATGAAGAAGTGGCCCAGCCGGTGGACACCGAAGCCTACGCCAGCGAGGCCGAATACCCCGTCGCGCCGGCCCCCAAAGCCGCCGCGCCACGCCTGCCGGCAACCCTGACCGAAGTCCGCGAAACCCGCGACCTGCACCTGCTGCTGAAACAGGGCCGGTTGCTGCAACTGCCCAAGGCGGCGAGCAAAGTGCTGGTGGCCGATCCGAAGATCGCCAGCTACCAGGTGCCGACTCCCGGCAGCGTCTTCGTCTTCGCCGAAAGCGCCGGCGCCACCACGCTTTACGCCCTTGATGCGCAGGACCAGGTGATCGCCGCCATCCGGGTGGTCGCCGACTACGACCTGGAGGCCCTGAGCAAACAGATCAGCGCCGAAGTGCCGGGGGCCAAGGTCGAATTCGGCCCGTCCTCGGCCAAGGGCCTGGTGGTGCGCGGCAATGTCCGCACGCCGCAGCAGGCGCGTCAGGTGATCAGCGCGGTCGAGGCCTACCTCGGCTCGCCGAGCAGCAGCCCCAACGGTGGCGGCGCCGCCGGCAGCGACGGGCCGCGGGTAATCAACCAGCTCAAGGTGGAGCTGTCGGCCCAGGTCAACCTCAGCGTACGCATCGTTGAAGTCTCGCGCAGCCTCAGCTCCGAGCTGGGCCTGAACTGGGAAGCGACCCTCAAGGACGGCAACTATTTCTTCCGCAACGCCCGCAGCCTGTTCGACGCCACCACCGGCGCGTTCACCGGCGGCACCGCCACCAACGCGGTGGCCGGCGGCTTCCACCGCTATGGCTCGACCACCGTTTCCGGGCTGCTCACCGCGCTGTCCCAGGACGGCCTGGCGACGGTGCTGGCCGAACCCAACCTGACCGCCATGTCCGGCGAAACCGCAGGCTTCGCCGCCGGTGGCGAGGTGCCGATCGTCATCACCACCAACAACAACATCACCATCGAGTACAAGCAGTACGGCGTGATCATGCGCATGACCCCGACCCTGCTCTCGCCCAACCGCATCAGCCTGCACGTGGCCCCGGAAGTCAGCGACCTGTCCGACGAAGGCGCGGTGGAGCTGCAAGGCAACGTGATTCCCGCGTTCAAGGTGCGCCGCGCCGACACCACGGTGGAACTCGCCAGCGGCCAAAGCTTCGCCCTCGCCGGCATGCTGCGCAGCAACAGCGCCCAGCAGGTCAGCGGCGTCCCCGGCCTGAGCAGCGTCCCGGGCCTTGGCCGCCTGTTCGAGACCCATACCTCCAGCCAGGCCGACACGGAACTGGTGATCATCGCCACCGCCTACGTCGTCGAGCCCACCAACCCGGGTGACCTGCAAACCCCGGGCCGCGGCCTGCGCACCCTGGACTCGCAACTGCCCGCCCAGGCATCCGCCGGCTACCTGTACTAAGTTTCGGAGCACTTCGCATGCACGCCGCCAAACCCCTGTTCGTCGCCCTGTCCCTCGCGCTGTTGCTGGGCGCCTGCGACCGCAGCGTCAACGACCAACGTATTGCCCTCTACGCCCCGCAAAGCCCGCAAGCGCCGATCCGCGCCGTGCCGTCGGCGATGGTCGCGCACCTCACCGCCAGCGCGGGCGGCGGCATGAGCCGCGAATCGCTGGCCGACCTCAACACCCTGCTCGCCCGCCAAGGCCGCATCAGCCAGCAGACCCTGACCCTGCGCCCGTCCACCCCGGCCGGCGAACAGGTCGCCAAACGCCTCGGCGAGGTGCTGACCCAGCTCGGCGCCCGCCAGGTGATCGTCGCGCCGACCCAGTTGGACAAGGCCCAGGGCGCCGACCTGCAAGTGGTGTCCGAAGCACTGGTGGCGCAGATCCCCGATTGCACCATCAGCGACCCGGACCGTTCGGCAGTCAAGCCGTACCGCGCCGTCGGCGACCTGGGCTGCGCCAACCGCGCCAACATCGCGCGCATGGTCGCCGACCCGCGCGACCTCAACCGCGCGCAAAGCCTCGAGGGCGCCGACGGCGTCGCCGCGGTGAACGCGGTCGAGCGTTACCAGCGCCACGAGACCGTGGAACTGCTGGACATCAACTTCAACAAGGACTGACCGGGAGCGAGCCATGAACGACACCACGCGAGTCACCCCGCCCGGCAACGACGTGCCACCGGTGCTGCTGTACGCCGCCAGTGCCGCCGACGCCGAACTGTTCGGCCAGTACCTGCAACGCCTCGGCCTGCCGGCGCAACTGGCCCGCGCCGGCGGTTTCGCCGCGGCGCTGGCCGGCTGCCGCGAGCAGGCGGCGCCCGAAGTGCTGGTGGTCGATCTCGACGGCCAGGCCTCGCCGCTGCAAGCGGTGGCCGAGTTGGCCCAAGTCTGTCCGCCGGACTGCCGCTTGATCGCCCTGGGCAGCACCCACGACCTGAACCTCTACCGCGCGCTGCTGCACAGCGGCGTGCAGGATTACCTGTGCAAACCGGTGCCCCTCGACCAGTTCGCCAACACCCTGCGCCGCGCCCGCGATCCGCATGACAGCCTGCGCCCCGGCAGCCGCACCGGGCGCACCATCGCCATTACCGGCGTCAGCGGTGGCCGCGGCACCAGCACGGTGGTCGCCGGCCTCGGCCAGTTGCTCGCCAGCCAGCGTCACAGCAGCAGCGCGGTGGTGGATTTCGACCGCGGTCACGGCGACCAGGCGCTGCTGCTCGGGCATGACGGCGACGCCGGCCTGGCCGCCGCGCTGAGCACCGCACAGATCGACTCGCGCTTCCTCGAACGGGCCCTGGCACGGATCGACGAACGCCTCTACCTGCTCGGCCAGCAGCCCGACCTGCGCGCCGCCGACAGTTTCAGCGGCGAACACCTGCTGAACCTCGGCGCCAGCCTCTGCCAACTGTTCAACCAGGTGATCTGGGACTTGCCCAGCGGCCGCTGCCACGGCGCCCTGGAAGTGCTGGAGCATGCCGACACGCGCATCCTGCTCTGCGACTTCAGCGTGCAGGACGCACGCAACTGCCTGCGTCTGCTGCGGGAGATCGGCGACGAGAGCAACGGCCAGCGCCTGCTGCTGGTGGGCAACCCGGTGCGGCCGGGCCACCTGGACCTGGTGGAGCGTCAGCAGTTCGAGGATTTCGTCGGGCACAAGGTCGATCTGGTGCTGCCCCACGCCGGCAGCGTGATCGCCGACAGCCTGCTCGCCGGCCCGCTGCAGACCGCGCGCGCCCCGGCCTTGCAACAGGCCCTGCTGGACCTCGCCGACCTGGCCTGCGGACGCACGCCGAGCAGCGCCCCGGCCGTCAGCGGCAATCTGATCCTGCGTCTGCGCCAGGCCCTGGGCCGCGGCCGCCGCGCCGCCTGAAGCGAGGAACCGGCCGATGATCATCCGACACCCGAAAAAGAACCTCGCCGCGGTCGCCGTCAGCGACGTGCCCGCGCCGCCCCACAACAGCCGCGCCAGCACCGAGCCGACCTCGGTGCAACGCGCGGCGCCCACCCGCCCGGTGGACACCCTCGGCACCCAGAACCGTCGGCTGATCCGTAACCAGCTTTACGACCAGATCGACCCGCTGAAAGCCGCCGCCCTCGGCCGCGATGCCCTGCGCCAGCAGGTCGAGGCGGTGATCCGCAAGATCTGCGACGACAGCCGCCTGCAGTTGTCCCGCCAGGAAGAACAGGCGGTCGGCGAGGAAATGCTCAACGAGATGGTCGGCATCGGCCCGATCCAGCCGCTGCTGGGCGACGACTCGGTGAACGACATTCTGGTCAACGGCGCCGGCCAGGTATTCGTCGAGCGCTACGGCAAGCTGGAGCTGTCGCCGATCACCTTCATCGACGAAGAGCACGTGTTCAACACCGCCCAGCGCATCGCCGCGGCGGTGGGCCGGCGCATCGACGAAGCGCACCCGATGGTCGATGCGCGGCTGGCCGACGGCAGCCGGGTGAACGTCATCACCTACCCGCTGGCCATCGACGGCACCACCATCTCGATCCGTAAGTTCATGCGCCGCAACATGTCCCTGGACATCCTCGCCGAACGCGGCGCGCTGTCCTTCGAGATGGCCGAGGTGCTCAAGCGCGGCATGCTCGCCAAGCTCAACATCGTCGTTTCCGGCGGCACCGGCGCGGGCAAGACCACCCTGCTCAACGCCCTGTCGCAGAACATCAGCGACGAAGACCGGGTCATCACCATCGAGGACGCCGCCGAGCTGCAACTGCAGCAGCGCCATGTGGTGCGCCTGGAAACCCGTCCGGTCAGCGCCGAAGGCACCGGCAAGGTCGACCAGCGCGACCTGGTGCGCAACGCCCTGCGCATGCGCCCGGACCGCATCATCCTCGGCGAGGTGCGCGGCGGCGAAAGCTTCGACATGCTCCAGGCGATGAACACCGGCCACGATGGCTCGCTCTGCACCGTCCACGCCAACACCCCGCGGGACGCCATCATGCGCCTGGAAAACATGGTGATGATGGCGGGCATGCAACTGCCGCTGGAAGCCATCCGCCGACAGATCGCCAGTGCGGTGAACCTGATCGTCCAGGTCGAGCGCATGCGCGACGGTGGCCGCCGCATCGTCTCCATCACCGAGGTCTGCGGCATGGAGAACGACGTGATCCAGACCCAGGAACTGTACGGCTTCACCACCAGCAGCGTGGATGCCGACGGGCGCCTGGTCGGCCAGTTCAACGCCAGCGGCCAGCGCCCGCAGTTCTATACCCGGCACGCCCACCTGTTCACGGGAGGCCAGTGAATGGACGCGCTGCTCGATCTGTTCACCCTGCTGGTGTTCCTCTGCGTGCTGCTGGGCTTCTTCGCGGTCCGTAGCCTGAGCCGCAAGCGCCAGCGCGCCGAGGCCCAGGCCGAGCGGTTGACGGCGCTCAAGGCCGGCTTCGTCGCGGCGCACCCGGGCGCGGCCCTGGCCCTGGAACACAGCCCCGACCTGCTGCGCGACCAGGATGCTCCGGACTGCACCCGCTGGCCGCTGCTGGGCGCGCCGCTCGGGCGCTTGTGGCTGGGCAGCCGCAGCCTCGGCTGGCACGGCAAGCTGCGTTCACGCCTCGGCCTGCTGGCCGTCGCCAGCCTGATCGTCGGCGTGGTGCTGGGGCGGCAGATGCCCTGGCCGTGGCTGTACGGCAGCTTGCTGGCCGGGCTGACTTTCGTCGGCGTCGCCACGGTGGTCTATCGCAACGCGATGAACCGCTACCTGCACGACCTCAAGCTGAGCCTGCCGCAGGCGATCGACGCGATCACCCGCGCGGCCCGCGCCGGGGTGCCGGTGAGCAACGCCTTCACCCTGGTCGCGCAGAACATCAGCGGGCCGCTGGCGGTGGAGTTCGCCGAGATCGACAACTGGCTGCGCCTCGGCCTGCCGTTGCGCCAGGTGATGCAGGACTCGGCCAACCGCATCCCGCTCAATGAATACCGCTTCTTCGCGGTGATCCTGATCATCAACCAGGAAGCCGGCGGGCGCCTCGGCGAAACCCTCGACCGGCTGTCGGCGACCCTGCGCGAGCGCCAGGAGCTGCACCTGAAGGTCCAGGCCAAGACCTCCGAGGCCCGCGCCTCGGCCAAGATCGTCGCGGCGCTGGTGCCCTGCGCGCTGGGCTACATGTACCTGAACTCGCCGCGCGACTTCCAGTTCCTGCTCAACGACCCGACCGGCAACAGCGTGCTGTTCTACGCCTTCGGCAGCGTGACGCTGGGCCTGGTCATCACCCACCTGATGGTACGGAAGATCGCATGAACAGCTTGCTCCAGGATCCGTTCGTCCAGGCCGCGCTCGGCCTGCTCTGCTGTGGCCTTGGCGTCGGCCTGATCGGCCTGTACCGCCAGCAGCGCCAGCCGGTGCTGCACGAGCGCCTCAACCGGCGCCCGGCCGGCGCCCCGACCAACGACCGCGCCGACATCCTCCGCGACCAGGGCCTGCAAGTGCCGCCGCGCCTGCTCGCCGTGCTGCAAGCCGTGGCCCGGGTTGGCGAACAAGCCGCCGGCAGCCCGCGTGACCGCGACAAGCTCGGCGTTCTGCTGGCCATGGCCGGCCTGCGCCAACGCGAGGCCCTCGGCCTGCTGATCGCCGGCAAGTACCTGCTCGGCCTGCTGCTGGTGGCGCTGGTGATGATGCTGCTGGAACCGGGCAAGCGCCTCGGCCTCAACGGCGTCACCGCGGCGCTGGTGGCGTTGTTCGTCGGCGGGCTGATCCCCGAACTCTGGCTGAAATGGCGCGCCGCCCGCCGCGGCGGACGCCTGGCCCGCAGCCTGCCGGATGCCCTCGACCTGATGGTGATCTGCGCCGAGGCCGGCCTGCCGCTGGGCCGCGTGCTGCAAGTGGTGGCCAAGGAGCTGGCGCTGTCGGCGCCGGAGATGGCCGACGAGTTGCGCTACACCTGCGCCGAACTGCAAATCCTCGCCGACCGCCCGCGGGCCTTGCTCAACCTCGCCGAACGCACCGGCGTGAGCGGCATCGACAGCATGGTCTCGACCCTGATCCAGGCCGAGCGCTATGGCACGCCGCTGTCGCAGGCGCTGCGGACGATTTCCGACGAGAGCCGCAAGACCCTGATCCTCACCCTGGAAGAGCGCGCCGGCAAACTCCCGGCCCAGCTCAGCGTGCCGCTGATGACCCTGATCCTGCCGCCGATCATCGCGATGATGGGTGCGCCGGCGCTGGTGCGCATCGTCCGCCTGCTCTCCAACTGAACCTACCGACTGCCCTTTTCGAGTGACCGCCATGCCCCGCTCCCTGACCACCCTGACCCTTCTTGCCGTGCTCGCCCTCAGCGGTTGCAGCAGCCTCGGTTCGGCCCTGCCCGGCGGCGCGCCGACGCTGTCTGGCAAGGAAAACCGCGAAGCGCTGAAACTGGCCCGGGTACTGCGCGACAACGGCCGCCTGGAAGGCGCTTTCGAGGTTTACCAACGCCTCGACCAACGCAGCTCGCTCAAGGGCGCCTACCTGCTGGAATACGCCAGCGTCGCCGCCGCCGTGCGCCCGCCGCGCGATGCCTGGGCGCTGTACGACCGCGCCCGCCAGCAAAGCGACCTCGCCGCCCTCGACCCGGCCCAGCGCCAGGCCCTGTGCGGCGGCCTGGGCCGGGCCGCGCTGGCGCTGGGTAACGCCAGCAGCGCCGAACAAAACTTCAGTTGCGCATTGAAAGTGGACGGCGAACCCAGCCAGCGCGCGCAACTGCTCAACGGCCTCGGCGTGGCGCAGACCCTGCTCGGCCAGCGCCCGGCGGCGCGCGAATCATTCCAGCAAGCCCTGGCGCTGGAACCCGGCTACAGCCCGGCGACCAACAACCTGGCGCTGAGCTGGCTGGCCGACGGCGAGCGCAGCAAGGCCATCGGCCTGCTCAACGGTGCGCGGCAGAACGGCGAAGTCGCCCTGCAACTGAACCTGGCCCTGGCCTGGGTGCTGGACGGCCACGACGACACCGCCCTGCGCATCCTCGAAGAAAACCTCGAGCCGCACTACGCCCAGGACATCCTCGAGCGCTTCCGCGCCACCCGCGAACGCATCGCCAACGGCGCGCCGGTGGACAGCGAACTGCTCGCCGCCAGCCAGCAACCCCTGAAACTGGCCAGCCGGGACTGATTGTCGATGAGAGCGCCGATGAAATTGCGCGTTGCCCTGCGTCGCTTGCGCGGCGCCGATGACGGTGTCACCGCGGTGGAAACCGCGTTCATCCTGCCAGTGCTGCTGTTCGGCCTGATGATGCTGTTCGAACTGGCGCACATGGCCCTGGTCATCGGCGCCGGCAACCTGGCGCTGGAACACGCCGTGCAGCGCCTGCGGGAAATGCCGGATTACTACCGGCTCGGCGCCAGCGACCTGCAACAGCGGCTGGCCGAACGCATGCAGGCGCGCAGCTTCGGGCTGATCGAGGCGGGCGAGCTGAAGGTCGACGTGCTGCCGTTCGACAACCTGCGCCAGTACGGCGAATCGCGTCCGGGCGCCAGCGGCACCAGCAACGCCAGCCAGACCGGCAGCGATGCCGTGGCCGGCGTGGAGACGCCGCTGGACACCGTGTTTTCGCCGCCGATCCTGAGCGTCACCGTGGACCTCAAGCAGGACTACATGACCGTCTTCCCCGGCCTGTTCGGCCTCGGCGACGGCTACCAGTACCAATACCGCCACCTCCTCGGCAACCTGCCCAGCGACCCGGACAACGAGGACAGCCAATGAAGCGCAAACACTCCCAGCGTGGCAGTGCCTTGCTGGAAACGGTGCTGGTGTTCCCGGTGCTGATCGGCGTCACGCTGCTCGCCGCCGACCTCTACAACCTGCACCAGGCGCGCAGCTACATGGAGCAGTCGGCGCACACCATCGCCTCGGTGCTGGGGGTGCAGAGCACCCTCGACAACAATGGCGTGCAAGCCCTGGTCGAGCGCGCCACCAGCATGAACCGCACACCGTTCGAACTGATCATCAGCAAGGTCGAGAGCGACCGCAGCATGAACTGGCGACCGCTGTACCGCGGCGAGGTCCAGGGCGTGTGCGAACGGCACAGTGCCGGCTCGCGCTTTACCGGCGCGTTCCCCGAGGCGCTGCGCGCCGATGACGAACAGACCCTGAGCAACGTGCCGGTGGTGGTGGTGCAGGTTTGCGCCACCGTCGACGCCCTGGCCTTGAGCTACGCCCTGCTGGGCAGCGACAAGATCGAGGTCCAGGCCATCAGCCGCTTGCAACACGGCACGCCGACCCTGGACGACGTCCTGACCCGCGAACTCGACCCACAGGAAGACGAATGAGCCAGACCGTCCCCCAGGCGCGCGGGCTCAAGCGCCTGGCGTACCTGCTGTTGGCCTGGGCCAGCCTCGGCATGGCGGTACTCGGCGCCGTCCTGCCGGGGCTGCCTTGTACCGAGTTCGTCCTGCTCAGCGCCTGGGCCGCGTCGCGCAGCTCTCCGCGCCTGAACCGCTGGCTGGAACAGCACCGCCTGTTCGGTCCACTGCTGCGCGACTGGCGGGCGGGCGGGTTTATCAGCCGGCGGAGCAAAGTGGTCGCCAGCGTAGCGATGCTGCTGTGCCTGGGATTGCTGCTGTGGCACCAGCCGCCGTTGTGGCTGGTGTTATGTGCGGGGGGCGGGATGGGCGGTGGCGCGGTGTTTATCTGGTCGCGGCCGGAGCGGGGTTAGAGGGCCACATCCCAAGGGTTCGGCGCCCCGCCAAAATCGCGCCTACAGAGGCGACGTGCCCCGGACCTTGTAGGAGCGAGCTTGCTCGCGATGCCCCCACCCTTAAGCAATCTTAATGATGCAACGATTGCCGCTAACAAGAACGATTCCTATCTTTGTCGCCACCCTCGGCCGAGGCACCTCCGGCCCGCTCACTGCGCAGGAACCCGTCCCGCCATGCCCGCTCTCCCCCGCTTCGCCACCCGGCTCCGTCATTTCGCCCGGCAACAACAGGGGGCCGTCGCGCCCTTCGCGATTCTGGTACTCGGCGGTGCGCTGATGGCCACCGCCTACGTCATCGACCAGAGCCGCGCCCTGGAAAACACCGCCCAGCTCAAGCGCGCCACCGACGCCGCGGCCATGGCCGTGGGCAACCAGCGCCTGCTCGATGACAGCCTCAGCCAGCAGCAGATGCAGCAACTGGCGACCTCCATGATGCAAGCCAACCTCGGCACCGACCTGGCCCTGCGCGAGCAGGTCGGCGGCGATGACATCAACCTCACCCAGCAACGCGACGGCGAAGGGGTGGTGCGCATTACCGTCAGCGCCGCCTACAGCGCCGAGTCGCAACTGTTGCAGGCGCCGGTGCAACGCATGCAAGTCAGCTCCACGGTGGAGGTGGTCAATCGTCCCGTGGAGATCGCCCTGGTGATCCCCAATACCCTCAGCGAACAGGCCCGCGACCTCGCCGCCCTGCGGCGCCTGGTGCGCGAGTTCGCCGAGCAGGTGCTGGGTGCCCGTCCCGACGGCCAGACCTGGATTTCCCTGGTGCCCTACAGCCAGTCGGTGAATGTCTACAGCAGCGAAGACAGCGGGCGCATCCGCCGCTGGGCGGCGCCCGGCGCACTGACGCCGGTGGAGCTGCGCTCGCTGTTCCGCACCGGCTACAGCGGCCTCGCCGACCAGCGCATTCCCGACCGCCGCGCCAACCTGCTGTGCATGTACCGCGGCCTCGGCCAGGGCCAGAACTACTTCTGGGACCAGGCGCCGTCCGGGCAATTCAAGGTCCATTACCGTCACGACCTGCCGGAGAACGGCAGCCCCGGCGCGCCGGCGATTTCCTGGACCGGCCCCAACCCGGACTTCGGCCAGGCCACCGGGGTCAACGACACCCGCTGGATGGTCGCCGACCGTGGCTGCCCGGCCGCCGCCCTGCTGCCGCTGACCCGCGACATGACGCGCATCGAGCGCCGCGTGCAAGAGTTCTCGACCCGCTTCAACACCAACTACGCCATCGCCATGGGCTGGGCCGCCGCCAGCCTCTCGCCGCAAATGCGCGGCGCCGCCGGCTGGGGCGACAGCCGCCTGCCGCTGGACTTCAACGCCGACCGCCAGGGCGACAACGTGAAGATCATGGTCATGCTGGCCAACACCACCGGCAACTGGTTCGACACCGATGCGTACAACGCCGAAGTGGGCCAGGCCATCGACGGCGAGAACTCCACGGTGTCGTCCAACGACATCGCCGGCCGGCGCTTCATGAACCTGTGCAACAGCTTCGTCGCCCGCGGCCTCAAGTTTCATTTCCTCGGGGTTCGCCCCGGTGACCCCAACGACTTCGGCCGCCGCCTCTTCGACCGCGTCGCCGGCCCCGGCCTGCGCGTCTGCGCCCAGGACGGCAGCATGACCTTCGCCAATGCCGAGAACTTCGGCGACGGCGAAGCCCAGATACGCAGCCTGCTGCGCGAGATCGCCAACAGGATCAAGCACGAGCGCTTCGTGCGCCTGATCGACTGAGTCCCCTCTTTCCGCTTCCCGACAAGGACATGCCATGAGTGCGTCACGCCCCCGCAATCGCAAGCCCCACACCAGCCTGGCACTGGCCCTCGAACCGAGGATGATGTTCGACGCCGCCGCAGTGACCACCGCGGTGCAGACCGCCGACCAGGCCGATGCCCAGCAGGCCGCGGCCAACCATGCGCCGAGCCTGAGCGCCGAGGCGACGCAGGTCACCCATACCGTGACCGAGGGCGCGGTCAGCGGCGGGCCGTTGTTCAGCAATGTGCTGGCCAACACCAACGACAGCGACCAGCACTTCGACAACCTGCGCATCACCATCAACAGCAGCGGCACCCACGAGGCCCTGCTGGTCGACGGCACGCAGATCCTGCTGGACGGCACGCCGAGCGGCGAGACGGCGGGCAAGTTCTACAGCTACACCGTCAGCAACAGCGGTGGCATGACCACCATCGACATCAATTTCGATTCCAGCGCCGCCAACAGCGCCGCCGACGTCAAGGCACTGGTGGAGGGCATCCGCTTCCAGACCCTCGACGGCACCCCGGACAACGGCAGCCGCACCATCAGCCTGACCCAGGTCAGCGACATCAACGACGACAACAGTGGCGGCGACAGCACCACGCTGAACATCAGCGCCACGGTCAATCTGGTCAGCGGGGTCAACCGCGCGCCGCTGCTGGAACGCGACAACCCGCTGGACCTGGCGCAGTCCCTGACCACCAGCGGCATCACCCTGAAAGAGGCGATCTACAGCGGCGACGGCAAGTTTCTCTATGCCGCCGCCGACAATGGCCGGCTGCTGGTCTACGGCATCGACGGCAAGGGCATGCTCAGCCTGGTGCAGAACCTCGCCGCGCCCACCGGGATGACCGAACTGGTGGATGTCGCCCTGAGCAAGGACGGCAAGTTCCTTTACAGCGCCAGCAGCGACACCCTCCACACCTTCCAGGTAGCGGCGGACGGCAGCCTCAGCCGCATCCAGGGCACCAGCATCGGCAGCGTGCGCGGGCTGGCGCTGTCGGACGACGGCAAGCAGGTCTACATCACCACCCTCTACGGCGGCCTCGAAGTGCGCAGCCGCGACCCGCTGACGGGCGCCATCGGCACCAGCGCCGTGCAGACCCTCGATGAAGGCACGCTGCAGTCGGGCCGGGCCAAGCTGGTGCAGAGCATCGGCGACTATGTCTACGTGGTGCTCGACCCGGACTCGTTCGTCTCCCGCGACACCCTGACCATTCTCAAGCGCGGCAGCAACGATCGCCTGTCGGTGGTCGACCTGGGCTGGGCCTACACCACCGACGGCAGCTTCGATGGCACCACCGAGCACAGCCTGGCGGCCAGCGCCGATGGCCGTTTCATCTACCTGGGCGACAGCGAGCAAGGGGTGATTCAGGTCTATCAACTGAGCAGCAACGGCCTGGTGCGCATCGACAGCATCGCGCTGGCCCAGGTCAACGGCCTGACCCTCAGCGCCAACGGCAGCCAGCTCTACGCCACCAGCGCCGACGGCACGCTGCATCAATATCAGGTCAACGCCAGCAGCGGCCTGCTCAACGAAACCGGCAGCCAGAGCGTGGTCGGCGCCAAGGCGGTGGTCGCCAGCCCCGACGGCCAATCGATGCTGGTGGCCGGCACCGGTGTCAGCCGCTTCACCAACGTGCGCACCTACCTCAGCGCCAGTGACCTGGTGCTCGGCCAGGGCCTGAAACTCAGCGACAGCAACGCCGATGCGCTGACCTCCGGCGCCGGCGACTACAGCGGCATGCGCGTCACGGTCGAGCGGGTCGGCGGCGCCAATGCCGCTGACCAGTTCGCCTTCGCCGCCGGCAACGGCATCAGCCTCAACGGCGAGGCCGTGATGCGCAACGGCGTGGAAATCGGACGCTTCGTGCAGAACGGCGGCCAGTTGACCCTGAGCATCAGCGCCGCGCTGACCCGCGCCGAGGCCAATGCCCTGCTGCAACAGGTGATCTACCGCAACACCACCAGCAGCGGCCAGGTAGAACTGCGCCTGGTGGCCAACGACGGCCAACTGGACAGCAGCGAACAGCGCGTCAGCCTGCTGATCACCCTCAACAGCGCCCCGCAACTGAGCGCCACCACGGTGGTCAACCCGGTCTACGACACCCACGGCATCCTGGTGAAGCTGTTCCAGGACGCCCAGGTCAACACCGGCGAAGCCGGCCAGAGCATCAGCCGCCTGACCCTCACCCTCAGCGGCGTGGCCGGCGCCAGCAACGAGTTCGTGCTGGTGGACAACACCGCCATCGCCCTCGGCCAGTCCGCCAGCGGCACCCTCGCCAACGGCATGACGTACACCTACACCGTCGACGGCGACAACGCCACGCTGGTCCTGAGCAGCGCCGCCGGCCTGGCGCCCTCGGCCCTGCAGACCCTGGTCAACGGCATCGGCTACCGCAACGACAACCCGCTGGCGGTCAGCGGCCAACGCAGCGTCACCCTCTCCAGCGTGCAGGACAACGGTGGCACCGGCGGCGGTGGCAGCGACACCAGCGCCCTGCAGGTCAGCAGCAGCCTGACCGTCAACACCGGCACCGCGCCGACCGTCACCGAACAGGTCGACCCGGTCGCCACCCTGTATTACGCCAACGGCACCCTCAGCGGCTACAGCGACTACGTCAACGCCATCGAGATCAGCGGCGACGGCAAGACCCTGCTGCTGGCCGGCACCACCGGCAGCAACCTCAACGGCACGAGCTACCTGCGGGTGTACGCCCGCGATGCCAGCAGCGGTGCCCTGACCCTGCTGCAGAGCTTCACCCAGGGCGCCAGCGACAACCCGGCCACCAGCGACATCGAAGTCGATGGCCTGGGCCGCATCACCAGCGTGATGGCGGCGGGCGACAACCTCTCGGTGTACGTCGCCGGTTTCGACAGCGCCAAGGGCTACAGCACCCTGGTGCGCTTCAGCTGCGATGCGGCCAGCGGCCTGCTGACCTACGCCGGCATCGCTGCGGTGCAGAACGACGTCGTCCGCGCCGCGGACAGCAGCGTCACGCCAGCGGTAACGGAAGTCCGCCTGGACGGCCCGGTGACCGACATCGTCATCTCCGCCGACGGCACCTCGCTGTACACCATCAACGGCATGACCGCCGGCTTCACCAGCACCGGCAAGGCGGTGCTCGGCATGTACGCCCGCGACCCGGCCAGCGGCGCGCTGACCTACCTCGGTCACTACTACGACACCACGCAGATGCCCCGCCCCAGCGGTATCGTGCTGAGCAGCGACGGCGCCTCGGTGTACGTCTCCAACAGCAACGGCAGCATCACCGTACTGGCCCGCGCCGCGGACACCGGGCGCCTGACCTTCGTCGAGCGGGTGACCGTCGCCAGCATCACCGCCGACCCCGACAGCGCGCCACGTACCAGCACTGACACCCGCTACCTGAACGCCACCGATATAGTGATCTCCGCCGACGGCCGCTCGGTCTATGTCAACTCCGTCGACGCGACGATGATCTCGTCCTTCAGCCGCGATGCCGCCACCGGCAAGCTGACCTTTATCGGCGCCCTTTACACCTACACCTACAGCAACGCCACCAGCATGCGCGAGCTGGCCATCTCGGCGGACGGCACCGCCGTCTACGCCACCGCCAACAACCGTGGGGTGATGCTGTTCAACCGCGATACCAACACCGGACTGCTGACCTACAACAGCATGATCAGCGGCCTGTCGAAGAACAGCGGCTACCTGGCCCTGAGCCCGGACGGCCAGCACCTCTACAACGGCACCTATGTGGTCAACAACGGCGTGGACATCATCGCCGCCCGCTACAACGCCCACTGGAACGAAAACACCCCGACCCACGTCGCCGCCGGCATGCAATTGAGCGACGTCGACTACGAAGCGCTGGGCAGCTACCAGGGCCTGGTCATCACCCTGGCCCGCGCCACCAGCGCCAACGCCGCCGACCGCTTCGACTTCAGCGCCGGCAACGGCCTGAGCCTCGACGGCCAGCGCATCCTCCTCGATGGTCAACACGTGGCGACCTTCGTGCAAAGCGCCGGCACCCTCACCGTGACCCTGACCGGCGCGGTCAACGGCCAGGTCACCAACCAGATCCTCCACCAGTTGAACTACGTCGCCGGCCCGACCGCCACGGAGCAACAACTGAACCTGAGCATCCGCTTCAATGACGGCGTCAAGCAGACCGAGCGCGCGATCGTCGTGCTGGTCAACCACGCGCCGCAGATCAGCGCGCCGCTGGCCGCGCTGGCGCCGGTCGAGATCGGCCAGACCCTGAACCTCAGCCTGCCCCTGGAGCGGTTCAGCGACAGCGACGGCGACGCCCTCACCTTCCGCCTCGACGGCCTGCCCGCGGGCCTCGCCTTCGACCCGGCCACCGGCCTGCTCAGCGGCAGCCCGGCCGACGGCACGGTGGGCGTGCATGCACTGACCCTGACCGTCACCGATGCCCGTGGCGCCCAACAGGTGATCAGCCTGGAACTGGAAGTCCAGGCCATGCCCGACCAGCGTCCCGCGCTAGGCGGCGCGATGACCGATGTGGAACTGATCGACAGCGTCGGCAACAACGACGACAACCTCGGCAACCTGCTGGAGGCGCCCCGGGACAGCCTGCTCAGTGCCGACGGCAAGTTCCTTTATGTGATCAGCGACGGCGTCCACTGGGACGACTCCAGCAAAGCCACCCTCAGCGTCTTCACCCGCGACAGCGAAGGCCGCCTGAGCCTGGTGCAGAGCCTGAACGGCGACGCCGCCGCGCTGGCCGGCGCCGAGAAGGTGCTGATCAGCGCCGACCAGCACTGGCTGTACGTGCTGTCCGGGACCAGCAACAGCCTGCTGGTATTCGCCCGCGATAGCGACAGCGGCCAATTGCACCTGGCGTCCACGTTCGCCGGCGACAGCCTCGGCGAAGAACTGCCGGCCATCGTCGATCTCGCCCAGCAGGGTGACACCCTCTACCTGGCCACCAGCGCCGGCCTGTTCCAACTGCGTCAGGCGGCTGATGGCAGCCTGACGCAAGTCGCCCCGGCCACCAGCGTCCAAGGACTGGAAAGCCCGCAGCGGCTGCTGCTCAGCAGCGACGGCGAGTTCTTGCTGGTCAGTGGCGTGGGCGGCCAGGACCTGCTCGTCACCCTGCGCATCGGCAGCGACGGCAGCCTCAGCGAAGTGGCGCGCGCCGGCCTGAATGACGGCAGCACCCTGCACAACCTCAGCGCCATGACCCTCAGCGCCGATAGCCGCTTCATCTACGCCCTGGACAAACAGGACGCCGGCGACGTGCAACTGCGCATCCTGGCCCTGGGCAGCGACGGCAGCCTGCGCTTGCTCGCCAGCCAGAGCGTCGACGGCCAGGCCAGCGAACTGGCGGTCACTGCGGACGGCAGCGCCCTGTTCATCGCCGGCGGCGGCACACTGGCCGGCTACGCCCGCAACAGCGACGGCCTGCTGCTCGGCGAAGCGCACCCGCTCAAGGGCGATTACAACGAACTGGTCGGCCTCAGCCTGAGCGCGGACGGCCAGAGCCTGTACCTGGTCGGCGGCCAATGGGACGCCAGCGTGCTAAACCTGCGCCTTGGGGTCAGCGCGCTGACCGTCACCGAAGGCGATGCCGCCGTACCGCTGCTACCCAGCGCCACGATCAGCGACCTGCAACTGGACCAGCGCGACGACTACCAGAACGCATCGGTGCAGATCGCTCGCCAGGACGGTGCGTCCAGCGACGACCTGTTCGGTTTCACCGAGGGCAACGGCTTCACCCAGGTCAACGACCAGATTCTCAAGGACGGCAGCGTCATCGCCACGCTTGTGCAGCAGAACGGCCGCCTGACCCTGACCTTCACCGGTACGGTCAGCCAGGCCGATGCCCAGCAGGTGCTGCGTCAGCTCGACTACCGCAACGTCAGCCAGGACCCGACCCACAACGGCGATCAGGTGAAGATGCAGGTGGTGTTCTTCGACGGCGATGGCAACCGTGCAGTACTCACCGTCGCGGTAACGCTGATCGGCGTGAACGACCCGGCGATCCTCGACAGCAGCGTGCTCAACCCGACCCTGGCGGACCTCGGCGCGCCGGTGCAACTGTTCGACAAGACCCGCATCGACACCATCGAGGCGGGCCAGTTGGTCAGCCAGGTGGTGCTGACCCTCGACGCGATCAACCAGCACGACGTCATCAGCGTGCTCGGCCAGAAGATCTACCTGGACAACCGCGGCGAAGACCCGACCAAGGACGACACCAACGTCTATACCCTGCCGAATGGCTTGCAGTACCAGGTCATCCGCGAGAACGGCGTGACCCGCCTGAACCTGTTCGTCATGCGCTCGGCCAGCGAGGCCGCGACGCTGATCGACAGCCTGACGTTCTACAACCACGGCAGCGACAACACCGGCAGCCGCCAGATCAGCCTGGCAATCCGCGAAAACATGGATTACGCCCTGACCGACAACTACCTCACCACGCTGCAACAGGCGGTGACCGTCACCTTCGGCGCGGCCGCTGCCAACGCCGCGCCCGTGCTGGAGAACCGCGGCGCCGCCGTGCTCTACCGCGAGCGCGAAGGCGCGGTGGTGCTGGCGCCGGTCGCGAGCATCGGCGACAGCCAGCTCGACGCCTTGAACAACGGCCTGGGCAACTACCAGGGCAGCACGCTGCACGTGACCCTGCTCAACGTCAAAGCCGGCGACACCCTGGGCTTCCAGGAAGGCAACGGCTTGAAGGTGGTGGACGGCAAGCTGCTCAAGGGCGGCGTGGTCATCAGCAGCGTCGAGATCGGCAACGGCACACTCACCGTGCGCTTCAACGACGACGCCGGGGTCATGCCGAGCAAAGAAGACGTCAACAACGTCCTGCATCAGCTCACCTACGCCAGCACCAGCCACAGCCCGGACGCGGTGCAGCGCTTCAGCATCACCCTCAATGACGGCCGGCTGACCTCGGCGGCGCTGGACGTGCGGATCAATACCCAATTGATCAATGACACCCCGGTGGTGGGTGACGATCCGCTGCTGGCGCTGGGCGAATTCAGCCTGTCCCGCCCGCTCGCCAGCCTCGCCGGGCTGGGTGAACTGAGCGGCGCGGTGTTGAGCGCCGACGGCAAACTGCTGTATGCCGCCGACACCCAGGGCAACCTGGCGTTGTTCAGCCTGGACAGCGCCGGGCGGGTCAGCCTGGTCAGCAGCCTGCCCCTCGCCGAGGGCCTGAAAAGCATCCAGCACCTGAGCCTGAGCAGCGACGGCAAGCACCTGTTCGTCTCGGCCAACGATAACCAGCAGTTGCGGGTGTATGCGCGGGATGCCCAGGGTGGGCTGAGCCTTGCGCAAGTGCTGGACACCGACGCGTCCGTCGAATGGCAAAGCTTCCGCCAGGTCGAGCTGTCGACCGATGGCAAGTTCGCCTATGTCATGACCGACACCGGGCTGATGGTCTTCAGCCGCGCAGACAACGGCAGCCTGGCCTTCAAGCAGGTGATCGAAGCCAGCGGCGACACACCGCCGCACCTTTGGCTGCCCTCGGCGATCAGCGTCAGCGGCAACTACCTGATTGTCACCACCGTCTATGAGACGCGCCCCTCGGTGATCGTCTACAGCCGCGGCAGCGACGGCGGGCTGACGGTGCTGACCAGCCTGAGCAAAGGCCAGAAAGACGCCGCCGGCGTAGTCGTCGAACTCGGCAAGGTCCAGCACCTGGCGGTCAGTGCTGACGGCAAGACGCTGTACATCACCGATGCCAACGGCGTGCAGCGCCTGAGCCTGGACACCGCGAACAAGACCCTGACCGTCGCGGAACGCTTCGCCCTGGAGGGCATTCGCGATATCGCGCTGAGCACTGACGGGCTCAGCCTCTATGTCACCCTGGAAAACGGCAGCGTCCAGCGCTACAGCACCCGCGAAGGGCTGCTGGCTGCTGGCGCGGTCGACGCCGTGGGCAACACCGGGCAACTCCTTTTGGGCAGCAACGGCCAGGTGCTGGCGCTGGGCGACGGCGTGGCCGTGCTGTCGGCGCCGGGTGTCAGCGACCCGCTCTACCAGCGCAACGGCCAGCCGGTGGCCCTGGCTCCGACCCTGCGCCTGAGCGACTACGAACTGGACGCTGGAAATGACGGCCAGGGCAACTACCAGGGCGCCAGCCTGACTATCCGCCGCGAGTTCGACGGTTCGTCCGCCGACCAGTTCGGCCTGATCGCCGGCAACGGCTTCAGCCTGGAGAACGGCGTCGTTCTCCTCAACGGCGGCGCCGTGGCCCGACTGCAGTCGGCGGACGGCGCCATGACCCTGACTATCGACGCCGCGCTGAGCAGCACCCAGGTCAACACGCTGTTGCGGCAACTGTCGTACGCCAATACCACGGGCAGCGCGGACGAGCGCATCAGCCTGATCCTGCAGTTGAACGATGGTGCGCTTGCCAGCAGCACGTTCTCGGTCGATCTGAGGCTGACCGGGACTGCGGGGACGGTGGATCCTGTTGATCCGGTGGATCCGGTAGACCCTGTTGATCCCGTTGACCCGGTGGATCCGGTAGACCCTGTCGACCCCGTTGACCCGGTGGATCCGGTAGACCCTGTCGACCCCGTTGATCCGGTGGATCCGGTTGACCCTGTCGACCCCGTTGATCCGGTGGATCCGGTTGACCCTGTTGATCCCGTTGATCCGGTTGACCCTGTCGATCCCGTTGATCCGGTGGATCCGGTGGACCCTGTCGATCCCGTCGATCCGGTAGACCCGATCACCCCACCCACAATCGACACCGTCGCCCCGGTAATCCTGCAGGACAGCACCGAGCGCTGGTCGCAACCGGAACCGTTCAGCACTCAGTCGATCAGCTTCCAGGCACCCGCCTCGCCACACGCAACGCCCGCCAGCGCCGAACAGGTGCTGCAACGGACCGAGCAAAGCCGGACAGCCTTCACCGAGGAAAGCCAGGCCATCGCCCGCCTGCCGGAGCCGGACGACCTGCCCGAGCCCGACGACCTGGATGCCGTCGCCAGCACGGTCATTACCCTGGATCCGCTGGTGATCGGCAGCGCCGCCGTTACCCCCGAGGTCAATGTGCAGGCCGGCGTCGATGGCGTGGCACAGCTTCCAACGGGGTTGCTGGCGGGCCGTGATGGTCGTGCCAAGGTCAGCCTGCGCCTGGCCAACGGACTTGATCTGCCGGGCTGGATCCGCTTCGACCCGCGCAGCGGCGAGCTGCGGGTAGACAACCGGCAACTGGCGCGCTTCGGCCAGTTGGAACTGATGCTGCGCGGGCTGGATGCCCAGGGGCGGCAGGTGTTGGTCAAGGTGCAGCTCAGTGCCGAAGGACCTCAGCAGCAGGCTGCTTTGCCTGGCAGCCAGTCGCTGAGCCAGATACTCGCGGCGCTGTAACCGCTTTGGGGCCTCATCGCTGGCAAGCCAGCGATAAGGCCCCACCGGCTCCCCCACCTTAAGCAATCTTAATAAACCCGCAATTGCCCAATGTTGGGAATGATTCCTATCCTCGCCAGCGCCAAGCCGACCGCCCGCCGCTGGTTCGCCGCTTACCATTCGTTCAAGGGAAATAACGTGATCAAGAAGCAACTGCCCGGCTCGCCGAAACGGCTGCCGCTGAACCTCGCCGTCGGCTTCATGGCCATGGGCCTGAGCGCATGCGCCATCACCCCCGAACCACTGACCCTCGACCAGCAACTGGCCCAGGCCAGCGCCGACCGCAGCCAGATGTTCGACAACCAGGAACCGGTGACCCAGGCCATCGACCTCGACCAGGCCATGGCCCGCGCGGTCAAGTACAACCTGCAACAGCGGCTGGGCCTGATGGAACGCGCCCTGGAAGACAACCTGCTGGACCAGAGCAGCTACGACATGCTGCCCAAGCTGGCCGCCCGCGCCGGCTGGCGTGGCCGCGACAACACCCTGGCCTCCTCCAGCGAATCGATCCGCACCGGCAACCAGTCGCTGGAACCGTCCACCAGCCAGGACCGCTCGGTGCGCAGCGCCGACTTGCAGATGTCGTGGAACGTGCTGGACTTCGGCATCGGCTACTTCGGCGCCAAGGCCCAGGCCAACAAGGTGCTGGCCGCCGAGGAACGCCGGCGCCGGGTGATCGCCGACATCATCCAGCAGGTGCGCAGCGCCTACTGGGAAGCCGCCACCGCCCAGCGCCTGCAACCGCAAGTGCAGCGCGCCCTGACCGACGCCCGCCAGGCGCTGGAACAGGCCCGGCAGACCGAACGCCAGCGCCTGCTCGCGCCGGTGGACGCCCTGCGTTACCAGAAAGGCCTGCTGGAAATGGTGCGCCAACTGGAAACCGTCGACGGCGAACTGGCCACCGCCAAGGCGCGCCTGGCCGGCTTGATGAACCTGCCGCCGGCGACTCGCTTCGACGTCGTGGTGCCCAGCGATCAACAGCTCCAGGCACCGAACCTGGCCTACCGCCTCGACGACCTGGAAGCCATGGCCATGGTCCGCCGCCCGGAAGTCCGCGAGGAAAGCTACCAGGCGCGCAACGCCGTGCTGGAAACCCGCGCCGCGCTGCTGCGCCTGCTGCCGGGGGCCTCGCTGTTCGTCGGCGGCAACTACGACAGCAACAGCTACACCACCAACAACCACTGGGCCGACGCTGGCGTGCAAGTGAGCTGGAACCTGTTCAACGTGCTCGCCTACCCAGCCATCAGCCGCACCGGCGAAGCACGCGAAGCGCTGGGCGAAATGCGCCGCCAGGCCATGCGCATGGCGGTGCTGACCCAGGTCAACGTGGCCTGGCAGCAATACCATCAGGCCACCCAGTTGTTCGAGCGCTCCAACGAGCTGCAACGGATCCAGAACGGCATCCTGCTGCAGACCGAAAACGCCGTGCGCAGCGACGCCCAGACCGTGCTGGAACAGGTGCGCACCAGTACCGAGACGGTCCTCGCCCTGCGCAGCCGCGACCGCAGCTTCGCCCAGTTGCAAACCGCCTACGGCGCCATCTACCAGGCCGCCGGCCTCGACCCGCTGCCGGAGCGCCTGGCCGGCGACAGCGTCGCCGAACTGGCCCGCGCCATCGGCCAGAAAAGCGCGGCCCTGGCCCAAGGCACGATCCAGGCACCGCTGATGCTGCGCTACGCCGTGAGCAGCACCGACTACGTCACCCCGCAACGGCTGCAGCCAGTGAAACTGGACCTGTGGAGCAGCGTCGGTTCGTTGCAGGGCACCGAAGTGGTCGAGGTCAGCCATGCGCCGGCCCGCCGCTGAAACCTGGCTGCTGGCGCTGCTGCTCAGCAGCGCCACGGTCCTGGCCGAGGAGCCCGCGCCGTTGCAGGCGCCAGCGGCCAGCGCAATGAACTCGCCGGACCTGCGGGTCCAGCTCAGCGCCAGCCAGCGCACGGTGATTTCCAGCGAACTGGCGGGCAAGATCACCGAGCTGAAGGTCAAGGAAGGCGACAGCTTCCGCAAGGGCGACCGTCTGGTCGCCTTCGACTGCGCCATTCACCGCGCGCGCCTGGGTCACTCCGGCGCCGCCCAGGAAGCGGCGAACAAAAAGCTCGGGGTGGCGAAGAAGCTCGATCAGTTGCAGTCCATCAGCGTCTCCGACCTCAGCCAGGCCCAGGCCGAACTGAACATGGCGCGGGCGCAGAACGGCGTGAACCAGGTGATGGTGCAGCATTGCAGCATCGCCGCGCCGTTCTCCGGGCGGGTCGCCGAACGCAAGGTGCAGCCGGGGGAATACGTCGCCGAAGGCAAGGAGCTGCTGGCGCTGTATGACGACAGCGCCTTCGAGGTGGAATTGATCGTGCCGTCGCGCTGGATGGCCTGGCTCAAGCCGGGCTACCGCTTCAACGTGCACCTGGAAGAAACCGGCGGCGACTACGAGGCCAGGGTCGAACGCCTGGGCTCGGTGATCGACCCGCTGAGCCAGACCCTCAAGGTCTTCGGCCGCCTCGACGCGCAACCCGGGCAATTGCTCCCCGGCATGAGCGGCACCGCGCGCATCGACCCGCCAACGGCGCCGCGAACATGAGCGCCGCACTGCCGACGCCGGCGCTGGCCGGCCTGGTCCAGCTCGAACGTCAGGTCCGCGCCGCCGAAGACATGGCGGCGCTGGGCTTCGTCATGGTCAACGACAGCCGGCGCCTGCTGCCCTATCGCCAGGCCATGCTCTGGGACGCCCGCGAGCAGCGCCTGCTGAGCCTGTCCGGGCTGGCCACGGTGGAAGCCGACGCGCCGTTCAATCACTGGCTCGCCAGCCATTGCCGCACCTGGCAACAGCAACACCCGGGGCCGACACTGGCGCAGTTCAATGCCAGCCAACTGGGCAGCGCCGATCAGGCGCAATGGGCCGAATACCTGCCGTCGTGGCTGGTCTGGCTGCCGCTGGCGGACCGTCATGGACACGTGCTCGGCGCCCTGCTGCTGGCCCGCGACCAGCCGCTGGACGGCAACGACGCCACGCTGCTGCCGCTGATGCAGGATGCGTTCGGCCACGCCTGGGCCAGCCTGCAACCGGCGCGTCCGCGTCCGTTGCAGCGCTTGCGCCGTGATCGTCGTTGGTGGCTCGGCGGGGCCGGCGCGCTGCTGCTGATTCTGCTCCTGCCGATCCGCCAGGCCGCCCTCGCCCCGGCGGAAATCGTCGCCCTGCAACCCAGCGTGCTGCGCGCGCCGTTGCAAGGCGTGGTGGAACGCCTGCTGGTGGAACCGAACCAGAGCGTGAAAGCCGGCCAGCCGTTGATCCAGCTCGATGCCCGTGAACTGCAAAGTCGCCTGGAAGCTTCGCGCCAGGCCATGGCAATCGCCGAAGGCGAGTTCCGCCAGGCCCAGCAACAGGCCCTCAGCGACGCCCGCAGCAAGGCCGGGCTGGCGGTGCTGCAAGGCCGCCGCGAACAGGCCATGGCCGAGGTGCGCTTTCTCGAACAAAGCCTTGAACGCACGCGGATCCTCGCCCCGCACGACGGCGTCGCGCTGTTCGACGACCCGGCGCAATGGCAGGGTCGTCCGGTGTCCCTCGGCGAACAGATCCTGCAGGTGGCGGACCCGGCGCACACCCAACTGGAGATCCAGTTGCCGGTCAATGACGCCATCGAATTGCAAAGCGGCGCCGAGGTGCTGCTGTTCCTCAACACCGACCCGGCGGCGCCATTGCAAGGCAGCCTCAAGCGCCTGGGCTACCGCGCCACGGCCACCGCCGAGGGCGGCATGGCCTACCGGCTGAAGGCGGCGTTCAACGAGGCCGATCCGCGAATCCGCATCGGCCTCAAAGGCACGGCCAAGGTCTATGGCGAACGCACCACGCTGTTCACTTACCTGTTGCGCCGGCCGCTGGCGACCCTGCGCATCTGGTTCGCCCTGTGACCGCCGCCAGCGCCAGCCTCGGCGAACTGCGCGAAGAATTGCGCCTGCATCCGGGCCCCCGCGATGCCAGCGGCGCGCCCGGCTGGACCCTGGAAGACCCGGCCAGCGGACAGTTCTTCCGCCTTGGCTGGGCCGAACTGGAGATTCTCAAGCGCTGGAGCCTCGGCTGCGCGCAACGCATCGCCGAGCAGGTCAGCGCCAGCACCACCCTGGAACTGGACGCCCAGGACGTCGAACGCCTGCGCGCCTTCCTGCGCCACAACCACCTGCTGCAATGCCGCGACGACGACGACCGCGGACGCCTGCTGGAGGCCCTGCACAACCGCAAGACCGGCTGGGCACGCTGGCTGCTGAAAAACTACCTGTTCGTGCGCGTGCCGTTGCTGCGCCCGGATGCCTTTCTGCAACGCACCCTGCCCTGGGTCGCGCCGTTCTTCAGTCGCACGTTCCTGTTGCTCACCCTCGCCGCCGGCCTGCTCGGCCTGGCCCTGGTGCTCCGCCAGTGGGACACCTTCACCCACACCTTCCTGCACTTCTTCACGTTCCAGGGCGCGGCACTGGCCGGGTTGACCTTGATCCTCGCCAAGGTGCTCCACGAGTTGGGCCACGCCTACACCTGCAAGCGCCACGGCGCGCGGGTGGCAACCATGGGCGTGGCGCTGCTGGTGATGTGGCCGGTGCTCTACACCGACACTTCCGGCGCCTGGCGTCTGGCCCGGCGTCGCCAGCGACTGGCCATCGGCGCCGCCGGCATGGCCGCGGAACTGGCCCTGGCCTGCTGGGCCACGCTGCTCTGGAGTTTCCTGCAGGACGGCATGCTGCGCAGCGCCGTGTTCACCCTGGCCAGCACCACCTGGATCCTCACCCTGGCGGTCAACCTCAGCCCGTTCATGCGCTTCGACGGCTACTTCCTGTTGTCCGACCTGCTCGGCGTGCCCAACCTGCAACAGCGCGCCTTCGCCCTGACCCGCTGGCGCCTGCGCGAAGTGCTGTTCGGTTTCGGCGATGCACCGCCGGAGTTTTTTCCCGCGGGCATGCGGCGGGTGCTGATCGGTTACTCCATCGGCACCTGGATCTACCGGTTCTTCCTGTTCCTGGGCATCGCTCTGCTGGTCTATCACTTCGCCTTCAAGCTGCTCGGCCTGCTGCTGTTCGCCGTGGAGATCGGCTATTTCATCCTGCTGCCATTGGTCAACGAAGCCCGCCAGTGGTACGCCCGCCGCAAGGACTACCGCATGAACCGCAACAGTGTGATCAGCCTGTCCGCCTGCCTGCTGGCGCTGGTGCTGCTGTGCCTGCCGTGGCGCAGCAGCGTCGAAGCGCCGGCGCTGCTCAAGGCCGCGCAACAGAGCAGTCTGTACACGCCCGTGGCCGGGCGACTGGCGCAGGTGCTGGTACAACCCGGCGACCGGGTTCAGGCCGGGCAGCCGCTGTTCATGCTCGATGCCCCGGACCTGCGGCATGAACTGGACAGCGTCGAACGGCGCATCCTGATCCTGCAATGGCAGACCAGCTTCCAGTTGCTCGACCGCGAAAGCGCCGCCGGGCTGGGAGTGGTACGCCAGGAACTGACTGCCGCGCAACAGCGCCAGCAGGTGCTGCGTCAGCAATGGCAGGAGCTCACCGTGCGTGCGGCGTTTGCCGGCGAGGTTCGCGAAGTGGCCGAGCCGCTGGCGGTCGGCGAATGGCTGCCAGCTGGGCAATGGCTGGGCACGCTGGTGGGTGACGATGGTCAGCAGGTCGAAGCGTTTGTCGAAGAACATGACCTGCACCGCCTGCCTGCGGACAGCCGCGGCTGGTTCTACCCCGAGACCTTCAGCCGTGCCGCGCGGCCGGTGCAACTCGAACACCTGGCGCAGACCGCCAGCCGCCGCCTCGGCTCGGCGCCGGAACTCGCCTCACCCTACCAGGGCAGCATCGCCGCCAGCCTCGACGGCAACGAACCGCCCAAGCCCGAGCAAGCGCTGTACCGGGCGACGTTGCGGGTGAGCGGTGATGCACCGGAGAACGCCATGGTTCTGCGGGGCACGGTGGTGTTGGAGGGAGAGCGGCAGAGTTTGTTGTGGCGGGGGGTGAATAATCTGGTGGCGGTGGTGATTCGGGAGTCGGCGTTCTGATTTTTCAGTTTGGGGTGTCATGTGCGAATCGCGAGCAAGCTCGCTCCTACAGGGGAGCGGCTCAATCCACTGTAGGAGCGAGCTTGCTCGCGATGCAGCGACCTTAAGCGATCTTAATAGAGCCACGATTGTCCCCCTCCCACCCCGCTGCGCATCATTCCCGGCACAGTCACCTTCGATGGAATGCCCGATGAATGCTCCCGCCGTTTCCGCCCCATCCCCCAGCCGTTGCAAGCGCTTGAAAGCCGCCAGCAGCAGCGACCACGACAGCGTTGACGCACTGGTCATGGCTGCGCAACCGTTCGCCAGCCGCGAGCGTTACGCGCTGTTTCTGCACCTGCAACACCGTTTCCACGGCAGCCTGCTGGGGCTGTACCGCGACAGCGATCTGAACGCGCAATTGCCCGGCCTGGAACTGCTGTCGCGGTTCGTGGCAGTGGAGTCGGACCTGCGTGACCTCGGTCTGAAAACGCCCGCCGCGCCGGCGTTGGTGGAACTGGCGCACCCGGCTGAAGCCCTGGGCTGGCTGTATTGCAGTGAAGGCTCAAACCTGGGTGCGGCATTTCTGTTCAAGGAAACCCAGCGCCTGGGCCTGGGCGGCGAGCAAGGCGCCCGCCACCTGGCCGCCCACCCGGACGGCCGCGCGCCGCACTGGCGGCAGTTCGTGGCGCTGGTGGATGCGCTGGAGCTGAGTAGTGAGGAAGAGGCTCATGCGGTGAAGGGTGCGATCAATGCGTTCGATGCCTATCGCGGGCATTTGCGGGCGGTGTTTGGCCAAAACCCTGCCTAGAAAGAAAGCGGGACCGCAAGAGCGGTCCCGCAACGCGGTCAAGCCGGCCGCAAAATCAGCACCGCCAACGGCGGCAAATTCAACGCCAGCGAAATCGGCTGCCCATGACTCGGCAACGCCTGCCCCACCACCGCGCCTTCGTTGCCGTAGTTGGTGCCGGCATAACGCTGCGAATCACTATTGAACACTTCGTCCCAGCGCTCACCAAACGGCACACCGATGCGGTAGCCCTCGCGGGGGATCGGGGTGAAGTTGGCAACCACCAGCAGCGGTTCGCCGCTGGCGCTCCAGCGCAGCCAGGCATAGACGCTGTTGTGCGCATCATCGCCAATCAGCCACTGGAAACCCTGCGGCACGCAGTCCTGCTGGTGCAGTGCCGGCTCTTCGCGGTAGAGGCGATTGAGGTCGCCGACCAGGCGCTGCACCCCAAGGTGCTCGCTGTACTGCAACAGATACCAGTCCAGTTCGCTGTCGTGGTTCCACTCGCGCCACTGGCCGAACTCGCAGCCCATGAACAGCAGTTTCTTGCCCGGATGGCACCACATGAACGCCAGGTAGGCGCGCAGGTTGGCGAATTTCTGCCAGCGGTCGCCGGGCATCTTGTCGATCAGCGAGTGTTTGCCGTGCACCACTTCGTCGTGGGAGATCGGCAGGATGAAATGCTCGGAATAGGCATAGATCAGGCCGAAGCTCATTTCGTTGTGGTGGTGCTGGCGATGGATCGGGTCGTTCTGGATGTAGTGCAGCGTGTCGTGCATCCAGCCCATGTTCCATTTGTAGGAGAAGCCCAGCCCGCCCTGTTGCACCGGCTGGCTGACGCCGGGCCAGGCGGTGGATTCCTCGGCGATGACCAGCGCGCCCGGCACTTCGACCGCGACCACCTCGTTGAGGTGACGGAGGAAGTCGATGGCTTCGAGGTTCTCGCGCCCGCCGTGGCGGTTCGGCACCCATTCGCCGGCCTTGCGCGAGTAGTCGCGGTACAGCATCGAGGCCACGGCATCGACCCGCAGCCCGTCGATGTGGAATTCCCGCAGCCAGTGCAGCGCCGAGGCCAGCATGAAGCCGTGCACTTCGGTGCGGCCGAGGTTGTAGATCAGGGTGTCCCAGTCCTGGTGGAAGCCTTCCAGCGGGTTTTCGTATTCGTACAGCGCGGTGCCGTCGAAGCGGCTCAGGCCATGGCTGTCGGTAGGGAAATGCGCCGGCACCCAGTCGAGGATCACGCCAATGCTGGCCTGGTGGCAGGCATCGATGAACGCGGCGAAATCCTCCGCCGTGCCGTAACGCGCCGTGGGCGCGAACATCGACAGCGGTTGATAGCCCCACGAGCCGCCGAACGGGTGCTCCATGATCGGCATCAGTTCGATATGGGTGAAGCCCAGTTCCTGGATGTAGGGCACCAGACGCTCGGCCAATTCGCGCCAGTTGTAGAAGCGGGTGACTTCGCCGGCCTCATCCAGCTCGCACTGCCAGGAGCCGGCATGCAGTTCGTAGATCGACAACGGCGCGTTGCTGCGCTGGCGCGCTTCTCGCGCTTGCAGCCATTGTTGGTCGCGCCATTCGTGCCGCAGCGGCCCGGCCACTTTCGAGGCGGTGCTCGGCGGCAGTTCGGTGGCCCGCGCCAGCGGGTCAGCCTTGAGCGGCAGCACACCGTCCTGGCCGAGCACTTCGTATTTGTAGGTTTCGCCAGCGCCCAGGCGCGGAATGAACAGCTCCCAGACCCCGCTGGCATGGCGCAGGCGCATCGGATGGCGCCGACCGTCCCAGTTGTTGAAGGCGCCCACCACCGAGACGCGGCGGGCGTTCGGCGCCCACACCGAGAAGCGCACGCCGTGCACGCCATCGACCTCGATCGGCTGCGCGCCGAGGCGGTTGGCGAGGTCGCGGTGGTTGCCCTCGCTGAACAGGTAGAGGTCCATGTCGCCCAGTTGCGGGCCAAAGTTGTAAGGGTCTTCGGTGACCTGCTCGCCCCCGGCCCAGTTGATGCGCCAGAGGTAATCGCCGGGCGGCTGGGTGAAGTGTGCGATGAACAGTCCTGGCACGCTTCCCTGCTCCAGCTCGGCGAGTTCCGCGCCATCGCCACGGCCCAGCGCATGCACGCTCAAGGCATCCGGCAAATAGGCGCGTAACCAGGTGCCTCCCGCACCATCGCCGTGCGCGCCGAGCACCGAAAAAGGATCGCTGTGCCGGGCATTCACCAGGTCATCGACATCGGTACGGCTCAGCCCGCCATGTTCCCGCTTGTGCACGCTCATCTACTGCTCTCCCCAGGTACTGACAAGCCCGTGCAGACCATGCAAGGGCACGGCCAACCAGCTCGGGCGGTTTTCGGCTTCATAGGCAATTTCGTAGGCAGCCTTCTCCAGGCTGAACAGTTCCAGCGCCGCCTGCTCGCCGCCGTCTCGCGCCCAGGCATGGGGAAGACTGGCGGTGGCCAGGCCGTAGGCCTGGATAAAGGCGTGGCGTGACTGATGCAGGTAGCGGCGAGTGACGCGTTGTCGCGCCTGCAAATTGTCGGGCAGCGCACCGGCTCCCGCCGCGCCACGCAGCGCCATCGCAGCAGCATAGTCGAAGGAACGCAGCACGCCGCTGACGTCCTTGTACGGGCTGTGCCGGGCCCGACGCTCGTCCAGCGGCCGGGCCGGCTCGCCTTCGAAGTCGATCAGGTAGGCATCACCCTGCACCACCAGCACCTGGCCCAGGTGCAGGTCACCGTGCACGCGCATCACCAGGCCGCCTTCGGCCTGCTCGGCGAGTTGCCCGACTTCGCGCAGCAGGCTTTCGCGCTGCTGTTCAAGATCGGCGACCAGCGCCTGGCTTTCCTCGTCGAGCTGGTCGCGGTGCTGCACCAGCAGGTCCAGCGCGGTACGCAGTTGCTCGGCGATCTGCTCGCCCCAACGCTGGCTGTCCTGGCCATTGCTGACGCGGGTCTGGAATGCCGGGTCGTCGCTGGGCAACGCCAGGGCCTGGTGCATTTCGCCCAGGCGCTGGCCGAGCAACGCAGCGAAACCGGTGAGGTCTTCCAGCGCGTCGGCGTGGCCGTCGCCGCGCAGTTGCGGGGCGTCCATGTCATCGCGCACGGCGCGTTCGAGGTTGTTCTGGGTCCAGTCCCAGGCGTCGCCTTGGTTACTCAGGTAACCCTGGGCAATCGCCAACAGGTGCGGTTCGCCGGCCTCATCGACGCGGCTCAACCAGCCCAACAATGGCGAGATATTGGCGAAGCCGGCGGCGGTCAGGTAGGCGCCCATTTCCAGTTCCGGGTGGATACCGCCGTTGACCCGGCGAATCAGTTTGAACACCAGCTTGCCGCCGACCACCACCGAGCTGTTGGACTGTTCCGCCGACAGGTAGCGCACCTCGGCGTCGTCGCCCAGGCCCAGCGCCGCCAGTTGCGGGGTGGATTCGAAGTGCAGCTCGCCGTCGCTACCGGCCAGACGGGTGTGCTGGGCGAAACCGTCGAGCAGGCCGCGAACGAAGGTTTCCAGGCTGAAACCGTCGGTGATAAAGCCGACCTGACGACCACGGCGCACCCGCGCCAGCGCCAGTTGCTGCGGCAAGGCGCTGTGAATCTGCTCCTCGCCGACCAGACCGAACGGCAGGAAGTAGCGGCGCCGCTGGCCACCGCTGTCCACTTCGATCTCGCTGAGCAGCACCGGGCTGGTGGGCGAGCCGAACCGCACGCCGTAGGCGATGTGCACCTGTTCGATGGCCGCGTCCTTGCCGGCGAACCAGCGCCGCTTGGGCAGGTACTGCGGCAGGATGGTCTGTTCCAGGGTTTCGCGGGCCGGGGCGTCGAGCAGTTCCTCCATGCGCTTTTTCAGCACCAGGGTGGTGAACTCCGGCAGCGGCTGCGCGGCTTCGACGTGCCAACTGGGCATGTTGTCCTTCGGCGCCAGCAGGAACCAATAGAACCCGTACGGCGCCAGGGTCAGCATGAACGGCAAGTGGCCGATCGGCGGGAAGGCGCAGCCGCCGAGCATTTCCACCGGCACCCGGTCGACCCACGGCGCCAGGTCCAGCTCCACCGCCTGGGCGGCGCGGGACACGTTGGCCACGCACAGCACGGTTTCGCTGACGCCATCGGGCCCGGTGAATTCACGCAGGTAGGCGAGGATGCGGCGGTTGTTCGGCGCGAGCATTTTCAGGGTGCCGCGACCGAAAGCCTTCTGCTGCTTGCGCACCGCCAGCAGGCGACGGTTCCAGTTCAGCAGCGAGTGCGGGTCTTCGATCTGCGACTCGACGTTGATGGTCTGGTAGCCGTACTGCGGGTCCATGATCGGCGGCAAGACCAGCCGCGCCGGGTCGGCGCGGGAGAAACCGCCGTTGCGGTCCAGCGACCACTGCATCGGCGTGCGCACGCCGTCGCGGTCGCCGAGGTAGATGTTGTCGCCCATGCCGATCTCATCGCCGTAGTACAGGGTAGGCGTGCCCGGCATCGACAGCAGCAGGCTGGTCAGCAGTTCGACGCGGCGGCGGTCGCGCTGCATCAGCGGCGCCAGGCGCCGGCGGATGCCGAGGTTGATCCGCGCCCGGCGGTCGGCCGCGTAGTAGTTCCACAGGTAGTCGCGCTCGCGGTCGGTGACCATTTCCAGGGTCAGTTCATCGTGGTTGCGCAGGAAGATCGCCCACTGGCAGTTCTCCGGGATTTCCGGAGTCTGGCGCAGGATGTCGGTGATCGGGAAGCGGTCTTCCTGGGCCAGCGCCATGTACATGCGCGGCATCAGCGGGAAGTGGAAGGCCATGTGGCATTCGTCGCCCTTGCCTTCGCCGAAATACAACTGGGTGTCTTCCGGCCACTGGTTGGCCTCGGCGAGGAGCATGCGGTCAGGGTAATTTGCGTCGATTTCGGCGCGGATCTGCTTCAGGACCTGGTGGGTTTCCGGCAGGTTCTCGTTGTTGGTGCCGTCGCGCTCGATCAGGTACGGGATGGCATCCAGGCGCAGGCCGTCGACGCCGAGGTCGAGCCAGAAGCGCATGACGTCGATCACCGCCTTCATCACCTGCGGGTTGTCGAAGTTCAGGTCCGGCTGGTGCGAGTAGAAGCGGTGCCAGAAGTACTGGCCGGCGACCGGGTCCCAGGTCCAGTTGGACTTTTCCGTGTCGAGGAAGATGATCCGCGTGCCGTCGTATTTCTGGTCGCTGTCGGACCACACATAGAAATCCCGCGCCTTGGAGCCGCGCTTGGCGTGGCGGGCACGCTGGAACCACGGGTGCTGGTCGGAGGTGTGATTGATGACCAGCTCGGTGATCACCCGCAAGTTACGCTTGTGCGCTTCGGCGATGAAGCGGCGCACGTCGGCCAAGGTGCCGTAGTCGCTGTGCACCGCCTTGTAGGCCGCGATGTCGTAGCCGTCATCGCGCCGCGGCGACGGGTAGAACGGCAGCAGCCAGAGGGTATTCACCCCCAGGTCGGCGATGTAGTCGAGCTTGGCCAGCAGGCCGGGAAAATCGCCGATGCCGTCGTTGTTGGAGTCGAAGAAGGATTTGATGTGAATCTGGTAGATGATCGCGTCCTTGTACCAGAGGGGATCATCAATGAAGGCCGCGGGACGGTTTTTTCTCGCCATGGTCGATTCCCTTTCTAGTTCGCTTTGTCCAGACGCCAGATACCGAACGGCAGGTGCCAGGGCTCGATACGCATCCACTGGGTTTTGCCGTACCAGTTCCAGCGGTGGCCGGTCATCAGGTCTTCGCCGCGGGTGGTGGCGTTGTCATCCAGCCCCAGTTCCCACAGCGGCAGTTCGAAGTGCGCTTCCTGGGCGTTGTGCGGGTCGAGGCTGACCGCCACCAGAATGAAGCCCTCGCCATCGGGATCGGGCTTGCCGAAATAGACGATGTTGTCGTTCCAGGCGTTGAAGAAGCGCACGCCCAGGTGGCTCTGCAACGCCGGCTGCTGACGGCGGATCCGGTTGAGCTGGGCGATCTCGGCAATGATGTTGCCGGGCTGGGTGAAGTCGCGCGGGCGGATCTCGTATTTCTCCGAGTCCTGGTACTCCTCCTTGCCGGGGATCGGCGCCGCTTCGCAGAGTTCGAAGCCCGAGTACATGCCCCACACGCCCGAGCCCATGGTCGCCAGGGCCGCGCGGATGAGGAAGCCGGCGCGACCGCTGGTGTGCAGGAAGAACGGGTTGATGTCCGGGGTGTTGACGAAGAAGTTCGGCCGGTAGCACAGCGACCACGGCGGCTGGTCGAGGGTCTGGAAATATTCCTCGATCTCGGCCTTGGTGTTGCGCCAGGTGAAGTAGGTGTAGCTCTGGCTGAAACCGACCTTGCCCAGCCGCGCCATCATCCCCGGCTTGGTGAAGGCCTCGGCGAGGAAAATCACCTCCGGGTGACGGCCGCGAATATCGGCGATCAGCCATTGCCAGAACGGCAGCGGCTTGGTGTGCGGGTTGTCGACGCGAAACTGCTTCACGCCCTCTTCCGCCCAGCCCAGCACCACGTCGCGCAGCGCCAGCCACAGCGAGGGGATGGCGTCGGGCGCATAGAAATCGACGTTGACGATGTCCTGGTACTTCTTCGGCGGGTTTTCCGCATAACGAATGCTGCCGTCCGGGCGCCAGGAGAACCAGCCGGGATGTTCCTTGAGCCAGGGGTGGTCCTGGGAGCACTGGATGGCGAAGTCGAGGGCGATTTCCAGGCCGTGCTCGGCGGCGGCGGCCACCAGCCGACGGAAATCCTCGCGGCTGCCCAGTTGCGGATGGATGGCGTCATGACCGCCGTCGGCGCTGCCGATGGCATAGGGACTGCCGGGATCATCCGGCGCGGCCTGCAGGGCATTGTTGCGGCCCTTGCGAAATTGTTTGCCGATGGGATGGATCGGCGGGAAGTACAGCACGTCGAAGCCCATGTCGCGGATCATCGGCAGGCGTTCGTGTACGTCATTGAAGGTGCCGTGGCGCTGCGGGTCGTCGGTGATCGAGCGCGGGAACAGCTCGTACCAACTGGCGAACACCGCCCGCTCGCGCTCCACTTCCAGCGGAAATTCCGGGCTGCGGCTGAGGTAGCTGCGCGGCTCGGCCTGGGCCATCAAGACCCGGGTGGCGGCCGCCATCAGCAACTCCACCTGGGCCTGGGCCGGCAGCCCCTTACGCAGGCGCTTGGCGAGAGTGAGCAGTTGCTCGCGCAGCGGGCCGGCGCTGCGTTCGGCGCCGTGCTCCAGATGCAGGCGGCCTTCCTTCAATTCCAGGGCGATATCGACGCCGGCGCTGAATTTCTTCTCCAGGTCGTGGCAATAGGTGGCGTAGCCATCGATCCACGCTTCGATCAGGAACAGGTGCCGACCCACCTCGTTGACGCTGAACGCCGCCTGCCAGCGGTCGTTGCCCAGCGCCACCATCGGAATGCTGTGCCAGCGCCGGCTGCGGGCCTGGCGCCAGTTGAGGGTGACCGCGAGCACGTCATGGCCATCGGCGAACACCGAACTGTTGACCGTCACCGTCTTGCCCACTTCGGTCTTGACCGGAAACAGCCCGGCGTCGAGCACCGGGCTGGTGTTCTCGATCACCACGCGCGGCAGCAACAGGGCCTGGGACAGGCTCAGGGGTTCGTCGGCGGGGCTGTCGCCACCGGCCATTCGCTCGGTTTCGAAAGGCTCATTGCGGGTCATCGAACATCGCTCCGTTACGGCTGGCGGTAATGGTTCAGAGCAATGGCTGGCGCGGGGGTTCAATAAAAAGTGAGCGATGCCGGGAGCGCGGGGTCGAAGCCTTGAACGCCGCAATCAACGTCCTTTAGAGGTAAGGCCAATGAATATCCCTATCCCGGCAGAAACGCCCGATCCGAATATCGACGACCCGAACCTGCCACCACCGGATCCGGTGCAGGAGCCGGAAGGCGTGCCGGTCAAGCCGACCGTTCCGCCTACCGTGGGTGACCCGCCCAATGAAGAGCCTCCGGTGAAAGGCCAAGCATAGACGGCTTGCCGCGCCGTGCCCGGGGATTTTCCCGGGCGTTGGCGCGGCCTTGGGCTCAGTGAAACAGGCCCAGCAGCAAGGTGGCGAGAATCACCGTCGAAGCGCCGCCGATCCGCGTGGAAATCTGCGCGAACGGCATCAGTGACATGCGGCTGGAGGCCGACAGGATCGCCACGTCCCCGGTGCCGCCCAGCCCGCTGTGGCAGCAGGTGACGATGGCGGACTCGATGGGGAACATCTTCAGCAGGTTACCGATCAGGAAACCCGCCAGGGTCATGGCGATCACCACCGACGCGCAGACCACCACATAACCCAGCGAGAACACCTTGACCACGCTGTCCAGCGGCACATACAGCATGCCGAGGCCGATCATCACCGGCCAGATGAACGCCGTGGACACCAGTTTGTAGAACGACTTGCTGCCCTCCTCCAGCCGTGCCGGCAGCACTTGCAGGTATTTGAACAGCACCGCCACCAGAATCATCATCACCGGCCCGGGAATGTGCATCACCTTCTCCAGCAAGCCGCCGAGGACGAAGAACGCGCAAATCACCAGCACGCCCGCGCCCATGTAGCGGAAGTCGATGCCCTGGCTCTTGTCCTCCTGCTCGCGGAAGCGGTCGTTCTCTTCTTTCGCGCGGATCAACATGCCGTCGCCGTTCAGTTCCGGCCGGCGCAGGGCCAGGCGCGCCAGCACGCCGGCGCAGATGATCGCGACAATATTGCCCACCACCGCCGCCGGGACCAGTTGCGCCACGTACTGGTCGGGGCTGCCGCCGAGAATCGCCGAATAGGCCAGCGACAGCGGCAGGATGCCTTCGCCGATCCCGCCGCCAATGATCGGCACGATGATGAAAAAGAAGGTGTGATAGACGCTGTAACCAAACAGCGAACCCACCAACAGGCCGGCGCCCACCGCAGCCAGGGTGCCCACCAGCAGCGGCACGAACATACGCACCATGCCTTGCACCAGGATGAAGCGGTTCATGCCGAGGATGCTGCCCACCACCAGGCTGGCGATGACGAAATAGAGGAAGTTGGCGTCCTTCATCAACATCTTGGTGGCGTCGATGGTGGTGCTGCCGAAGAAGCCGTAGAACACCAGCACCGACGGCAGCATCAGGCACAGGATCGCGCCGCCGCCGATTTCCTTGAGGATCGGCAGGCGCTGACCGATCTGGCCGAAGAACATGCCCATGGTCATGATCACCGCCAGACCGCCGATCATGGTTTTTGGCAGCAGGCCAAGGTGCGCGGAGAGAAATACAGTCAGGGCGATGCCGAGGAAATACGGCAGCGGGATCACGCCGATTTCATAACGCAGCAGTCGGCGCAACGGAGAGGTGGCGGTGTCGGCAGGCGCCACCGCGGAATCGGAAACCAGGCTCATGGTCGGTCCTCTGTTTGTTGTTGTAGGAGGAGTGGCGACGCTGCCGAATCCGCGGCTCGGAGCGTCGATAAAGGAATGCTATCCTTCGCGTTTAGTGGAATAAACGTGCAAACCATAAGAGCCATGAACACACATCGTATCGAATCGCCGTTACCCGAAGACCTCCGTGTGTTCCTCACGGTGATCCGCAAATCCAGCTTCGCCGGCGCCGCCGACGAGTTGGGCCAATCTCCGGCCTATGTCAGCAAGCGCATTCGCATCCTCGAAGAAACCCTCGGCACCCGCCTGCTGCACCGCACCACTCGCCGCATCGCCCTGACCGAAGCCGGCGAACGCACCCAGCGCTGGGCGATCCGTATTCTCGATGACCTGGACGATTTCGTCGGCGAACTGACCGAAGCGCGCAAGGCGCCGCGGGGCATGTTGCATATCTGCAGCAGCTTCGGTTTCGGTCGCAACCATGTGGCCCCGGCGATTGCCGGGCTCAGCTCCGCCTACCCCGACCTGGAAGTGCGCCTGGACGTGTTCGACCGGGTGGTGGACATCGTCGCCGAGGGCTTCGACCTGGAAATCCGCGTCGGCGACGACATCCCCGGCCAGCACATCAGCCGCAAGCTGGTGAGCAACCGCCGGGTGCTCTGCGCCACCCCGGAATACCTCGCCGCCCGCGGCACGCCGAAGACCCTCAAAGACCTCGACGACCATGACTGCCTGGTGCTCAAGGAACGCAACAACCCGTTCGGCGTCTGGCACCTGGAGAGTGGCGGGCGGGAAGAATCGGTGCGGGTCAGCGGACCGCTGTCGTCGAACAACGGCGAGATCGTCCTGCAATGGGCGCTGGGCGGCAAAGGCATCCTGCTGCGCTCGCTGTGGGACGTGCGACCGCTGCTGGAACAAGGGAAGTTGGTGCAGGTGCTGCACGACTACACCCAGAGCGCCAACGTCTGGGCGGTGTACCCGACACGGCTATCGGACTCGGCGAAATTGCGGGTGTGCGTGGAGTTTCTGGAGCGGTATCTGCGGGATCAGCCGTGAGTGTCGGATCGATATAGAAGCATCGCGAGCAAGCTCGCTCCTACAGTAGGAGCGAGCTTGCTCGCGATTAGCACCGAACCGCTCACGCCAGCCAGGGATTGGCCCGCAAATGCGCCGCTTCGAAATCCCGAATCTGCGCCGTGCGCTGCAAGGTGCTGCCGATTGCGTCCAGCCCCAGCACCAATGACTCCTTGCGCAACGGGTCGATATCGAAACCGATGATCTGCCCGTTGCGCAGGCGAATTTCCTGGGCCGGCAGGTCTACGCATATCTCCGCGTCCCCCGCGCCTCCGACGATCGCGCCGATCTCCTGCACCTGCTCTTCCGGCAACTGGATCAGCAATACGCCGTTGCGCTGGCAGTTATCGAAGAAAATCCCGGCAAAACTGCTGCCGATCAGTGCCCGGATCCCGAGCTGCTTGAGCCCCCACACCGCATGTTCACGGCTCGACCCACAGCCAAAGTTCGGCCCCACCACCAGGAACCGCGACCACTGCCACGGCGCCTGATTGAGTACGAATGCCGGGTCGGGCTGGCCGTCAGGGAGAAAACGCAGGTCGAAGAACACGCCACGGTCCAGCCCGGCGCGGTCGATGCCCTTGAGGAACTGCTTGGGCATGATCACATCGGTGTCGACGTTGGCGGCGAGCAACGGCGCGGCGGTGCCGCAGACGCTATCGAAAGGTTGCATGTCAGGCCTCCAGGGCGAAGTGGCGAACGTCAGTCAGGTAGCCGCTGACCGCGGCGGCGGCGACCATGGCCGGGCTCATCAGGTGGGTACGCGCCCCGGCCCCCTGGCGGCCTTCGAAATTGCGGTTGGTGCTGGAAGCGCAGCGGTCGCCGGCGGCCAGCACGTCGTCGTTCATCGCCAGGCACATGGAACAGCCGGACTGCCGCCACTCGAACCCGGCCTCGCGGAACACCTGCGCCAGGCCCTCGGCTTCCGCCTGGTCGCGGACCAGGGTCGAACCGGGGACGATCATCGCCCGCACCGTGGCCGCGACCTTGCGCCCGCGCACCACCCGCGCGGCGTCGCGCAGGTCCTCGATGCGCGCATTGGTGCACGAGCCGATAAAGGCGTGGCTGATGGCGATCTGATTTAACTGGGTGCCCGGCTCGAGGCCCATGTAGCGCAGCGCGCGCTGCAGGTCCTGGCGGCGGATCAGGTCGCTTTCCAGGTTCGGGTCCGGTACGCGCTCGCCAATGGGCGCCGCCTGGTCCGGGCTGGTGCCCCAGGTGACCATCGGTTCCAGCGCCGCCGCGTCCAGCTCGACCTCGCGGTCGAACACCGCGCCGGGGTCGCTGTACAGCTCGCGCCAGCGCGCCACCGCCTGCTCCCACAGCGCACCGCGCGGCGCCCGAGGTTTGTCCTTGAGGTAGGCGAACACCTTGTCGTCGGGGGCCATGAAGGCACCGCGCGCGCCCGCCTCCACCGCCATGTTGCAGATGGTCATGCGTGCTTCGACGCTCAGCGCATCAATCGTCGGCCCGGCGAATTCGATGGCGTAGCCGGTGGCCCCGGCGGCGCCGATGCGGCGGATCAGGGCCATGATGATGTCCTTGGACGTCACCCCCAGCCCCAGCGCGCCGCGCACGGTGACACGCAGGGTTTTCAGGCGCTTGTAGACCAGGGTCTGGGTGGCCAGCAGGTGTTCGATTTCCGACGTGCCGATGCCAAAGCCAAACGCCCCCAGCGCGCCGTAAGTGGTGGTGTGACTGTCGCCGGCCGCGACCACCATGCCCGGCAGGATGAAGCCCTGTTCCGGCGCCACCACATGCTCGATGCCCTGGCGCTTGTCCAGCACATCGAACAGCTCGATGCCGAAGTCCCGACAGTTCTCCTCGAAATACGACACCTGCCGCGCCCCGCCGGCATCCGGCATCGCCGCGCTGCGCTGCGGCGTGGTCGGGTTGACATGGTCGACCACGCACAGCGTCGCCGAAGGCCGCCACACCGAGCGCCCCGCCTCACGCAAGCCGCTGAACGCCTGCGGGCTGGTGTACTCGTTGGCCACCTGGCGGTCGATGTAGAGCAGCACATGGCCGTGGTCGTCGAGGGCGCAGACAGTGTGGGAATCGATGTGCTTGTCGTAGAGGGTTCTCGGGCGGTTCATGGCAGGTCTCGCGAGTGATTGTTATGCGTGTCCGCGGACACGGTGCGCGACCCCGCGTGAAGGGCCGGCCTGCCAAGAGGATCATTCAATGCGAATAAGGCATCAATGTGGCGGATGGAATATCAGGATTCACGAAATGTGCTCAATCGGTGCCGCATCCCTAACGAAAAAACTGACTCGGCGTCCGCCCGAAATGCTTCCTGAACATCGCCGTGAACGCGCTCGGGCTGTCGTAGCCCAACTCCCCCGCCACATCGATGATCTTCTCGCCCACCGCGATACGTTCCAGCGCCAGCAGCAGCCGCGCCTGCTGGCGCCATTGGCCGAAGGTCATGCCGGTGTCTTTGCGGAACAGGCGCTGGATGGTTTTTTCGTCGAGGCCCAGGTGCGCGCTCCAGTCCGCCAGGGTGGAGCTGTCGCCGGGGTTGCGCCGCAGCGCCGCGCAGACCGCGCACAAGCGCGGGTCGCGGGGTTGCGGCAGGTTCAGCGGCAAGGTCGGCAGGATTTCCAGTTCGTCGAGGATCAGGCGCATCACCCGCGCCTCGCGGGAGTCCGGCGCGTGCGGGTGACGCATGGCCACCGAGACTTTGATCAGTTCGCTGAGCAGCGTGGAAATGCTCACCGCGCAGGTCTCGGCGGGCAAGTCGAGCTGCTCGCCAGGCTGGACGAACACGCTGCGCATCTTCACCGCGCCGACACAGCGAATCGAGTGCTCCTGCCCCTTGGGCATCCAGATCCCGCGGCTCGGCGGCACGGTCCACTGGTTCAGGGCCGAGTGCACCACCATCACGCCTTCGATGGCGTAGATCAGTTGGTGCTTCTCGTGGGAATGCGGCGGGATCCACCAGTTTTCCGGGTAGTCGGTGGCGCTGCTGCTGACCATCCAGTCGGCCTGGTCGATGGCACGGAGAAATTCATCCAGTGGTCTGATCATCTTGCCCTTTTCTCGACAGTCGTCTCCCGAATCGCGTGAGACAGGCATTCGTCCGGCGCCTAGCATAGCCCTCGCTTCACTCGATCCTGAACCCCCGTGAGCGCATTTCTTCGCCGGCCGCAGTGCCGACAGCGAATGCGCCGCGCCTTGCCCCGGAAGGTCCAGCATGTCCACCAGTAGTACCGCGTCATCCTTCTCCACCGCGTCGGTCGCGAGCCAGGCCAGCCCCTTGGTCATGCGCGTGATTGGCGCCTGCGCCCTGGCCCACCTGATCAATGACCTGATCCAGGCGGTGCTGCCGTCGATCTACCCGATCCTCAAGGCCAACTACGGCCTGAGCTTCACCCAGATCGGCCTGATCACCCTGACCTTCCAGCTCACCGCCTCGCTACTGCAGCCCTGGGTCGGCTACCACACCGACCGTCATCCCAAGCCCTGGCTGCTGCCGACCGGCTCGATCTGCACGCTGATCGGCATTCTGTTGCTGGCCTTCGTCGGCAGTTTCGAGTCGATCCTGATCGCCTCGGCGCTGGTTGGCATCGGCTCGTCGACCTTCCACCCGGAAGCCTCGCGTATCGCCCGGCTGGCTTCGGGCGGTCGCTATGGCCTGGCGCAATCGACCTTCCAGGTCGGCGGCAATGCCGGCAGCGCCTTCGGCCCGCTGCTGGCGGCGGCGATCATCATTCCCTATGGCCAGGGCCACACCGCCTGGTTCGGCCTGTTCGCGCTGTTCGCCATCGGCGTGCTCTACGGCCTGAGCCGCTGGTATCGCCAGCATCTGACGCTGTTCAAGCTGAAGGCCGGCAGCCAGGCCACCCACGGCCTGTCGAAAGGCCGGGTGACCTTCGCCCTGGTGGTCCTGGCGCTGCTGGTGTTCTCCAAGTACTTCTACATGACCAGCTTCACCAGCTACTTCACCTTCTACCTGATCGAGAAATTCGACCTGTCGGTGGCCAGCTCGCAGCTCTACCTGTTCCTGTTCCTGGGCGCGGTCGCGGCCGGCACCTTCTTCGGCGGACCGATCGGCGACCGTATCGGCCGCAAGGCGGTGATCTGGTTCTCGATCCTCGGCGCCGCGCCGTTCACCCTGGCGCTGCCTTACGTGGACCTGTTCTGGACCAGCGTGCTGAGCGTGGTGATCGGCTTCATCATGGCTTCGGCATTCTCGGCCATCGTGGTGTATGCGCAGGAGCTGGTGCCGGGCAATGTGGGGATGATCGCGGGAATCTTCTTTGGCCTGATGTTCGGCTTTGGCGGGATCGGCGCGGCGTTGCTGGGGTATCTGGCGGATATCCACGGCATCAATGAGGTGTACACGCTGTGCTCGTACCTGCCGTTGCTGGGGATCCTGACGATTCTGCTGCCTTCCACCAAAGGCGTGTGAAGCTCAGGGCCTCATCGTTGCGATGAGGCCCTGAGCCCGGCCTCAAGCGATATCCCGATCCTTGGTTTCCGGCAGGAAGAAGGTGCCGAGGATCGCCGTCATCACCGCAATGACGATCGGGTACCACAGCCCGTAGTAGATATCACCGGTCGCCGCGACCATGGCAAACGCCACGGTCGGCAGGAAACCGCCGAACCAGCCGTTGCCGATGTGGTACGGCAGCGACATCGAGGTGTAGCGGATCCGCGCCGGGAACAGCTCCACCAGCCAGGCGGCGATCGGCCCGTAGACCATGGTCACGTACAGCACGAGGATGGTCAGCAGCAACAGCACCATCGGGTAGTTGGTCTTGGCCGGGTCGGCCTTTTCCGGGTAGCCGGCGTCTTTCAGCGCGGTGCCGAGGGTCGCGGTGAAGGCGTCGTTGGTGGTCTTGAAGTCCGCCGCCGGCATGCCGGTGCCTTCGAAGCTGGAAATCACCTTGTCACCAATCCGGACCTGCGCCACCGTACCCGCCGCGGCTTTCTCGTTGACGTAGGGAATGGCTTTTTTCGCCAGCACGGTCTTGGCGAGGTCGCAGGAGCTGGTGAAACGCGCCTTGCCCACCGGGTCGAACTGGAACGAACACTGCGCGGGATCGGCGATCACCGTCACCGGGTTCTGCGCCTGGGCGCGGTAGATGTCGGGGTTACCGAACTCGGTCAGGCCCTTGAAGATCGGGAAGTAGGTCAGCGCCGCGAGGATGCAGCCGGCCATGATGATTTTCTTGCGGCCGATGCGGTCGGACAGGCTGCCGAACAGGATGAAGAACGGCGTGCCGATCAGCAGCGAACCGGCGATCAGCAGGTTGGCGGTTTGCGGGTCGATCTTGAGCATCTGCAGCAGGAAGAACAGCGCGTAGAACTGGCCGGTGTACCAGACCACCGCCTGCCCCGCCGTGCCGCCGAGCAGCGACATGATCACCACCTTGAGGTTGTCCCAACGGGCGAAGGATTCGGTCAGCGGCGCCTTCGACGCCTTGCCTTCGGCCTTCATCTTGTTGAACACCGGCGACTCGTGAAGCTGCATGCGGATGTACACCGAGACGATCAGCAGCAGGATCGACAACAGGAACGGAATACGCCAGCCCCACTCCTCGAAGGCCTCGGTGCCGAGCACCGTGCGGCAGGCGAGGATCACCAGCAGCGAGAGAAACAGGCCGAGGGTCGCGGTGGTCTGGATCCACGAGGTGAAGAAACCGCGCTTGCCGGGTGGCGCGTGCTCCGCGACGTAAGTCGCCGCCCCGCCGTACTCGCCACCCAGCGCCAGGCCCTGTAACAGGCGCAGGGTGACCAGGATGATCGGCGCCGCCACACCAATGGTGGAATAACTGGGCAACAGCCCCACCACGGCGGTGGAGACACCCATGATGACGATGGTGATGAGGAAGGTGTGCTTGCGCCCGATCATGTCGCCCAGGCGGCCGAAGAAAATGGCGCCGAACGGTCGCACCGCGAAACCGGCGGCGAACGCCATCAGAGCGAAGATGAAGGAGGTGGTTTCGTTGACGCCGGCGAAGAAATGCTTGGCGATGATCGCCGCGAGAGAGCCGTAGAGATAAAAGTCGTACCACTCGAACACCGTACCGAGGGACGAGGCGAAGATCACCTTGCGTTCCTCTTTGGTAATACCGCGCCTGGGCTCGCTGCCAGGGGTCGTACTGTCGACTGCCGCCATGATTTTCTCCGTCTTGTTCTAGTAGGCCGGAGCATCCCGCTATCCTTTCGCACGCACTCTGGCCAAGAGAGGCTGATGACTTCGGATCACGGACTGCGCCGGGCCTTTGGAACAGGCGGCGGCCTCGCGTTTTTGCACGCACGCTTGAAGCATAATCAGCCTTGGCGAGATATCCAGTCGCCATCACTGATGAAGGAGCAGCTCTTGCGCCTGGTGGCATGTGTAGGAGCGAGCTTGCTCGCGATAAGGCGTGTAAAAACGCGCTTTGGCTAGGATGTCAGAGCGGTGAGCGTTATCCATTCTGTTTGGCGAAGCCGCCGGCCCCTTTCGCCTCTGTGGGAGCCGGCTTGCCGGCGATAGCGCCCTCAACTCCCCCACACTTGCGCGAACGTAAAAAACTATCCGCCTCGCCCCCTAGACCCCACTCAACCCGCCAAGTGACGAAACACCGCCGCCGCAACAACCCCCGCAGCAATCGCCGGCAGCGGCTTCTTCACCAGCAGCATGACCACCGCCGTACTCGCCAGCGCCACCCGCGCACCGTTGTCGCCACTCACCGCCAGCGGCGTCAACACCGCCACCAGCACCGAGCCCGACATCGCGCCGATAAACTGCTGCACGCGGTGGCTGATGGGCACGAAGGACATCACGAACACCCCGCCCCAGCGCGTCGCCAGGGTCACCAGCGCCATGACCAGAATGATCAGCAGCGGGCCGTTGCCACTGGTTTCAATGCTCATTTTTCTTCTCCATCCACAGCGCCCCGACAATACCGCCGGCCAGCGCGCCGACCACCACATGACTGTTTTCCGGCAGATACCAATAGGCCAACAGCGCGGAACCGGCCGCCACAGCCCAGATCAGCAGCATGCGCAGGTTCTTCTGCCCGCCCACCACCATCGCCAGGAGGAAGCAGCCCATCACCATGTCCAGGCCCCAACTCACCGGGTCGCTCACCAGGTTGCCGAAATACAGGCCCAGCCAGGTGCCGAGAATCCAGGTGGTCCACAACGCGATACCGCCGCCCAACAGAATGCCCAGCCCCGGTTTGCCGGCGGACAGCGCCTGCATCGACATCGCCCAGTTGGCGTCCGACACCACCAGCATCACCCCGTAGCGCCGCGCGAGCGGCAGTTCACGCAGCCACGGATACAGCGTGGCGCCCATCAACAAGTGCCGGGCATTGATGGCGAACACCGTGACGATCAACGGCACCAGCGGCACCTGCGCGTCCCACAGGTCCAGCGCGGCGAACTGCGACGCGCCGGCGAACACCAGGGTGCTCATCCACATGATCGAAACGCCATCCAGCCCGGTCTGCGCCGCAGCCAGGCCAAAGGCCAGGCCGAAGACGACGACGAACATGGAAATGGGCAGCAACTGCTTGAAGCCGCCCCAGACTTCATTGAACCCCAGCTCCGTGGAGCCCTTGGCAACCGACAACACAACTACCTCCTCATCTGGCGATCTCTTGGATGGAACGCTACGTTCAAGCCTGTACGGACGCCGGCCACTATCCTCCAGACACACGTTCGCGAAAAGCGCATATTATTCGCCGCAGCTATTTGTTAATCGAATACGAGAGGCGGCTTTCCATGCAGGACCTGCAGATCGACTGGCTCAAATGCTTCGTCGCCGTGGTCGATACCGGCTCGTTATCCAATGCCGCGCCCGAAGTGCACCGCTCGCAGTCGGCGGTGAGCATGCAGTTGAAAAAGCTCGAAGCCGCGGTGGGCCGGCAACTGCTGGTGCGCGATTCGCGCCAGCAGCAACTGACGCCCGACGGCCAGGTGCTGCTGGGCTATGCCCGGCGCATCCTCGACCTGCACAGCGATGCCCAGCACGCCTTCAGCGGCAACGAACTGACCGGCCGTATCCGCCTCGGCGTGCCCGACGACTACGCGGCCAGGTACCTGACCCCGGTGCTCAAGCGCTTCGCCCTGCGCTATGGCGCGGTGGACATCGAGCTGGACTGCGAACAGTCCACCGCGCTGATCCCCCGGGTCGAGAACGGGGAGCTCGACCTCGCCCTGATCTCCCGTGATCACCCACGGCGCGGCACCTTGCTGTTTCATGAGCCGTTGGTGTGGGTCGGCTCGCCGCAGTTCGACGTCTGGCGCCGCGACCCGCTGCCCATCGCCACCTACGAAAGCACCAACCTGGCGCGGCGCTGCGCCATTCACTCTCTGGCGTTGCAGGGCCGCGATTACCGGGTGGTCTACAACAGTTCCAATTTGGCCGGGCAGATTGCCGCGGTGGAAAGCGGCCTGGCCGTCGCCGTGCTGACCCGCTGCAGCGCGCCGGAGCACTTGGAAATCCTCGGCGCGGAACACAACCTCGGGCCGCTGGAGCCCATGGAAGTGGCGGTGTACCGCAGCCGTGCTTCGCAGGGCTCGAAGCCGGTGGACAGCCTTTATGGGTTGTTGATCAAGACGTTGAGGGCGGGCAATCGCGAGCAAGCTCGCTCCTACCGGATGGCGGGCAGCGCGGAGTGAATCCGCGGGCGCGCGTTTGCTCGCGATGGGCCCGCTAATCCTTGCTCGCCAGCGCCAGCATCTCCAGCAACCTTTCCGGATAAACCGTCGCCCGCGTCGCGCGCAGTTCCTCCACCGACCACCAGTGATGCTCCGCCATCACCCGCGTCTCATGGTCGGTCCAGCCCGCGCGGGACAACTGCTGCGAAGACGCCCGCACGACAAAATACTGCTCCACCGAAATCACGTCCTCGCCGCTGGGCAGGCGCATGACGAAGCGCCGATCATCCACTGGCTCGCCAACGTCGCTGACCTCGATGCCGGTTTCCTCGAACAACTCACGAATCGCCGCCTGCCGGAAGCTCTCGTCCTGCTCCAGTCCGCCACCGGGCGTGGCCCAGTGATCCTTGCCCGCCAAGGCGTCGTCCGTGTGGACGAACCTGAACAGCAGCACTTCCTGACCCGGGCTGATAACCAGCAACCGCGCCGACTTTCTTTCACGCATGACGGGATTTCCCAGACTCGTTATTAGAAAAACTGATTTCGCATCCGCGCTATTCATCGCGGCTAATGCCGAGCGTGGTAATCGAACGGGTGATGGTCTGAACGAAGGACTCAACGGCCCTTGGTATGCGCGTCGAAATCCTCGAGCACTTTGAAGTGCTGGCGAACCCACTGCTGGCATTGTTTGCACAGCGGCTTGTACTGCACCGAATTACCGATGATTTCGTAGGACGCGATGGTGATCACATTCGCCCGCACCCCGTTCATCAACAGGTACAGGGCCAGGTTGCCTTCCGCGCAGTTGTGGGTGGCCCAGGTTTCGGCGGAAACGATCGCCGGTCCAGTGAGACGGCTGCGGTAGGTCACCAGATGCTGGTTGGCCATGGTGGTGAGCCGGGCCGTCACGTCGGCCGCGCTCAAGGTGCCGCCGCCGTGTCCTTCAGCGTTGAGCGTGGCACGCAACAGCTTGCGCCCGGTATCGCCGCTGATGCCGACGAAGGTCTTGCGCTCCTGAGCGTCGCGCGCCCGACCGCTGGATTCAGTCCTGCCCAGCGCAGACACCCCGACACAGACACAGGAAGGGTTGCCGTACTCGGCAAAGTACCCCTTCGCCAGATCCTTCATTTCCTTGATGACGTTCTTTCCGGTGATCGAGGTTTTCATACTGCGCGGTCCTTGATGTGGCTATCCAATGCCCAACAGTGCCGGCCCATTCGCACCCCGATACCACAGCGCGCCAAAAGCAGCCGCACAAGCGTTTGGCAATCTAACTGCATGGCCAATTGCTAGCAACGCTTATCTTGGCGGCGAGGAAAATGCACTATATTGGTGCCTTCACAAGGAGAAGTGGCATGGAATCGATTTATCTGGTGGTTGCCCTGGGGGCGGTGGTCGCGGGCTTCGTTCAGGGACTCTCCGGTTTTGCCTTCGGCCTGGTGGCGATGTCGTTCTGGGCCTGGGTGCTCGATCCAAGGCTGGCGGCCACCCTGGCCGTGTTCGGCGCCCTACTCGGCCAGATTGTCGCGGCGGTGTCGGTACGCCGGGGCTTCGATTTCAAGCAACTGCTGCCCTTCGTCCTCGGCGGCCTGCTGGGCATCCCGCTTGGCGTTGCATTGCTGCCGCAACTGAACATGGATTGGTTCAAAGCGATTCTCGGCACCCTGCTGGTGGTGTGGTGCCCGGTGATGCTGATGGCCCGGCGGCTGCCGGTCATCTCGTTCGGCGGTCGCCTGGCCAACGGCGGCGTCGGTTTCGCCGGCGGCATCATGGGCGGCCTTGGCGGCTTCACCGGCACCCTGCCGACGCTGTGGTGCACACTGCGCGGCTATGATCGCGACACCCAGCGCTCGATCATCCAGAACTTCAACCTGTCGATGCTGCTGGTGACCATGGCCACCTACCTCGGCACCGGGATCGTGACCCGCGACATGTGGCCCATGTTCGCCATCGTCGCCCCGGCCATGCTCATCCCCAGCTTCCTTGGCACCCGTCTGTATTTCGGCATCAGCGATGCACAGTTCCGGCAGATCGTGCTGAGCCTGCTTACGGCGTCCAGGGTCGCGCTGCTGGTGTCTTCCGTGCCCAGGCTTTGGTCTTAGGCTTTGTACGAAAAGTGCCTGCGCGACGATCATGCTGCGTTGAAAACAGGCTCGGAATGCTCATTGACAGCCAGTCAACTCCGCTTCCTCGCCTGTTTTCGCCTTGCCTGATCGCCGCTCGGCGACTTTTCGTACAAACCTTAAGCTTTACGGCGAACCAAAGCGAGATAGATCCCCGAGGGTGCCTTTGTCGGGTCAATGAAGTTAGCTGTCGCTGTCTCGCACAAGAGCACCGGCTCCATCACCAGCTCCAGACGCGGAGCATCGCCATACCAAGGGTCTTCGTCGTCCAGCGCGGCCGAGAACGCGCTCAGCAGGTCCTCGCGAGAATGAAACTCTGGATGGTAGGCATAGGCGCCCGACTGGCCATCATAGAAGCGCGAAAACACCAGCATGACGATGCCCCAGCGCTCCACGCTGTCATTGCAGGCAATACGCGGGATCGTCTTCGCCAGGTCCCGACGAATCTCCAGAATCTTGTGAAAAGCGTTCTTGTTGTTGTGAACCAGCTTGAATTCGATGGAAACCGACGGTTCCTCACCGCGCAGGTCCTGAATCCACAAGTCCACCTTGTAGCGTTCAGCAGCGATCAGCCAGCGAGGCACGTTGTTCCACTCGCCCAAACGCTCCTCCAGCCCGAACCTGACGCGGTTGATATCAAGCAATGCCGCGGACTCAAGACTGACCCAGAGTTCGGGAGCTACAGTGACAGCCAACGAAGACAACATCCGCCGCCGCTCATCCTGTTGAAAATGAGTGATCAGAAAATCGAAGAACGCGGGAACGAACGGCATCAGCCAACTCCTGTACGGCAAATTATCAAACCGCCACTATACGACCTCGTTCTGAACCCTGCAGGCCAGAACGTCCGGCAATGAAAACACCAGCCCCAAGGATGATCCATGGCCATCACCCACTCTTCCCACACGCAAAAGCGCCTGGCCGTCCTGATCGACGCCGACAATGCCGCGGCGAGCATCGTCCAGGGGCTGTTCGAGGAAATTGCCAAATACGGCATTGCCAACGTCAAGCGTATCCACGGCGACTGGACCGGCCCGCAACTGGGCGGCTGGAAAAAGGTGCTGCTTGAGCACTCCATCCAGCCTATCCAGCAGTTCGCCTACACCAAGGGCAAGAACGCCACGGACAGTTCGTTGATCATCGACGCGATGGACCTGTTGTACACCCGGCGTTTCGACGGTTTTTGCCTGGTGTCGAGCGACAGCGACTTCACCCGGCTCGCCTCGCGCCTGCGCGAGGAAGGCCTGACCGTCTATGGCTTTGGCGAGGAAAAAACGCCGAAGCCGTTCGTGGTTGCCTGCGACAAGTTCATCTACACGGAACTGCTGCACGAGGGCGTTCCCGGCACGCCGGGCAATGGCAACAGCCGCCCCGAGCCGGAAGCGGTGCCGACCCCGGAAGCACCGAAAAACGACAGCAAACCCACCGCCCGCAAACCACCCAAGGCCCCGGTGGGCTTCATCGCGAAGATCCTGGATGACATCGCCGACGAAGACGGCTGGATTCAACTGGGCGCGCTGGGCACCAACATCAGCAAGCTGCGACCCGACTTCGACCCGCGTACCCACGGCTACAAGAAACTCAGCGACCTGATCAAGGGGCACCCGGAGCATTTCGAACTGCAAACCCGGACAACCACGGGAACAGGCGGTTCGGTCATCTACGCCCGCCATCGGCAGGCAGACAAGGCCTGAGCGGGCGGGCGCAATACCCTTGTATTCCTTCTTGCTCGATCGTTGTCGCTAGGCTCGTTTGCCCAGTGATTCATCGAGGCAGCCCCTATGTCGAACCCGATCGACTCCATCACCGCGCCGGGCGAAAGCCCGGTGGCGGGCCCTACGCATTACGACGTGGTCAAAAGCATTGTTCCGCCCTGGCTGGCAAAAGCCCCTCGTGACGTACACCGAGCCGTGCGTGCAGCGGGGCCTGGGGCGGCGTCCTGGTTTGTGAAAGCCATGACCGATCAGCCGCAAATTGCCAGGCTGTTGCAGCAGGCCTATGTGGAACATCGCCATGCCGAGGGCGCGCTCACAACCCTGCTGGCGCGGATTCCCGACATTGAGGCGTTCGCCGAACCCTTGCTCAATGCCGCGATCCAGAAACAGTTCGGCCTGCGCCTCGACACGCGCACGACCTGGCTGTTTCATGCCGGGCGCGTGCAGGTCGATGATTCGTTCGTGGCTATCTCCAGGGACCCGCTCGTCGAGAGCTTCAAGGCGATGCGGGGCGCGACCCAGGATCTGCTGCGCGCCGCGCTGCAAAACTTCGAAGCCTGGGAGGCCGAGCCTGGCGGCATGCAGCAGTCCAGGCTGAAATCGAGCCTTTACGCCAAGGACGCCACGACAGAACAGCGCACGCCTGTCGCGATCGAGCCCGAGGCGTTCGCCGCACTCTGTCGCACCCTGGACCTCGGCGGGCAATACCAGAAGTTGATTGATTCGGTTCTTGATAACGCCGATGCCGGTAAAAAACACCGTGCCTTCGAGCGCTTCGAAACGTCCGCGCTGATGCTTCAGGCGCACACGGCGTACCTGAAAAGTGATATCGGGCAGACGATATACCACCGGTTATTGATGCACGTGTCTCGAATTGAAACCGACGCGATGGGCACCTCGCTGCGCTGCAGTTTTCTGAAGATGTGGAACATCGAACTGACCGGAATCGTGATCGCAGTTGAGTGCGGGCGGCAGTTTCAGCGAGTACTTGGCCAACCGGACTGGGTCCGTGATGTCTGCAAGAAAGCCATCCTCGTCTACATACCGGATGACCCCTTCCACCCGCTCAAGGAGTACGCGTCGTTCAAGCAGTTTCAGGAAGCCCTGCAAGACAAGCTGCTACAGCCGCAGTACCTGAAGTTTTTCGAGCGTTTCGTCCCCGCGCGGCATCGCAATGAAGTGTTCGGCAAGATCCGCTCGGCCTTCTACCCAAAGGTCTGGAACAGTGGCGGCTTCTACGAGGAACGCCAGGACAGCGATGCCCGCCTTGACCTCGGGACCCGGTTGTTTTCTGGCGATCTGGTCACGGGCATCGTCAAACAGAAAATCGCCGTGCTCAGGGACGATGCGCTGTTCCATGCGGTTCCGACCGCGAACGAAGACCAGAAGACCCGCGAAGGACGGCTGCGCTACTTCGCCGAAGTGGGCTTTGATGTGCTTAATGTCGCCGCCTTTGTGCTGCCGGGATTGGGTTGGGTGATGATGGCTGTCACCGCCGCGCAACTGGCGCATGAAGTCTATGAAGGGTTCTACAGCCTGAGCCAGGGTGATCGCGAGCAGGCGTGGAGTTACCTGATGGATGTGGTCGAGAACCTCGCCCAGATTGCCGCACTCGGCGCTCTCGCGGGCGCGGCGGCCGGGGCCGGGGTGCCCGCGCTGGAGATGCCCGTGGCAGTCGAGGAAATGCGGGCGGTGCGCCTGGGAGACGGTCGCCACCGGCTGTGGAAACCCGACCTGCGCCCCTTCGCCCACGACATCGTCCTGCCCGCGGGGCTCAAACCCAACGCGCTCGGGCTCTATAACCACCTCGGCAAGCAATGGCTACCCCTGGATGGAAGCACCTTCCGCGTCACATCCAACGCGGAGGGATCCGCGCATTTGCTGGAGCACCCGGACCGGAGCAACGCGTATCAGCCGACCTTGCGCAGCAACGGCGCCGGCGCCTGGTTGCATGAGGTGGACCGGCCGCTGGAATGGGAAGGCCTGACCCTGTTTCAGCGATTGGGGCCGTTGGCGGACGGGCTGTCGGAACAGACCGCCCACCGCATTCTCTTCGCCAGCGATACCTACCCGGCGCAATTGCGTCGTGCCCTGGCCGACAGTGAACGGCCACCGGCCCTGCTCATCGATGCACTGGAGCGCGTACGGCTCGAGAAGGAGCTGAGTTCGGTCGGCAGCGATTTGAGTTCCACGGGGCGGGCGGCGTTGTTCGCTGCCTGGTATGACGTACTGCAAGCGGGCGTGTCGGGCGAAGCGCGCTTGCTGATGGAAACGTTCACCGGGTTGCCCGCGGCCGTGGCCGAGGAGCTGCTGGCACATGCCGAGCCAAGTGAGCTGACGCAATTGAGGAATGAGCACAAGGTCGCGCTGCGACTGGCCGAAGAGGCCCGGGTCTATCAGCAGAAAGTGCGTCTGGCGCGGGCCTACGAAGGGTTGTACCTGGACTCGGCAAACACCGCCGACAGCGACAGGCTGGTGCTGCACAGTCTTGAAAACCTGCCGGGATGGACGCCAGAGGTTCGCCTTGAAGTCCGTTCGGGCGCCTTCGACGGCCCGTTGCTCGACCAAGTGGGCCCGTCGGACGCACCGATTTGCCGGGTGCTGCTCAAGGGCGACGAGGGCTATCAGGCCGTCAGCCCCGACGGTATGCCGGCCGAAGCGCCTCCTGATGATCTGTTTGCCGCGGTTCTCGACGCTCTCCCCCTGACGCAACGTGAAGCCCTCGGCCTCGTATCGGCCAGCAAGATGGCTTTCCGTCACCACCTCCAGGCGCAGCCACCGATCCCCCGGCAGCAGGCACGACAGGTGTTGCAGATGCAGCCGGGCCAGCCCGGCGCCCGTTCACCGATGCGCCTTGCCGATGGCCGTCTCGGCTACCCGCTGAGCGGCCGCGGCGCCCTGGCGGGCTATATCACCGAAGAGACCCTGCTGGACAAGATTCGTCAGCTCGCCTTCCTCGACGCCTTTGCCGAGGACATCCTCCGCGAGCTCTACAGCACCGGCCTTGGCCGGGCAGCCATCAGCGAGCGCCTGGACCAATTGCTCGATGAACAACGGGCGTTGCATCACAGCATGACGCAGTGGTGGCAGAACCTCGCGTCCACCAGCGAGCCGGGCTCGCGAGCCAGGAGCCGGGAGCGCATTGTCGAGGCGTTGTGGACGCATTGGCGAGGCAACAACCTCCCGGAGATCGGGCGAACCCGCCAGCCGTTGTGGCTGGCGTCGATATCGATAGCGGACTTTCCCGATCAATTACCGCAGTTCGTTTACGACCGCGTACAAGGGTTGGTGCTAAGGGACTTTACCGTGGAGGGGCCGAGGCTGATCACCGAGCCGGACGGACTGCTCAGGTACGAAGAAATGTTGCCGCAGTTCCTGCAGCGCTTCGGCAGGGTTCGGTCCCTGGAAATTCGCCACAGTATCGGCTGGCCAGTGGAGTCCCTGCCCCGGGTCGTGGCGATGAGTTACCCGCACCTCCGGCGCCTGCATCTGAATGACCTGCAACTGAGCCTGAACCAGCATGCGCTGCAGGCGCTGAGTGGCTTGCGCGAACTGGAGCACCTGGACCTCAGTGGCAATTTGCTCGTCGATGCGCCACTCACCTACGTCCCGGGCCTGAGCCCAAACTTCCTGGGCATGAACCTGAACTCCCTGGCGCTGGACCGCGTTGGCATGACGCGCTGGCCACAATGGCTCGACCACCAGATGCTAAGCCGAATCAGTATGCTGTCGCTGGTCGACAACCACCTTGTCGAATTACCCAGGCATATCCTGCAAAACGAAGCCAATGCGGCGCATCAAACCCGCATCTTCCTGCGCGGCAACCTGTTTTCACGCCAGGCGATCCTCAGTGCTCGCCTGGGCGAGGGCCGTGACAATCGTTTCAGCTTCGACCTGGATATTCCCGAGACGGTCCACGCCGAACTGAACATGCACTTGCACGGGCGCGCGCTGCTGAGCGAGGCCCTGGATATGTGGCGCGAAACCTCAAGCTCCGCGCAGCCGCTGACAGAGCAGCAGATTGCCGCGCGTCAAGGGATAACCGAGACCATCATGGATTTCTGGCGAGAGACCATGCAAAGCAACTACGCGCCTCTGCTGGAACTGGATTCACTCGAGCTCGATGATTTTCCGCAACGCTTGCCGGGTTTTTTCTATCAACGTGTACGTCTCATGGAACTGCTGCGCCCAAGAGGCACCCCTGAAGCGCTGAATCGCTTTCTTCTGGGCTTTCCGCACCTGGAACGGCTCGCCATCAGTGGTTACGAGCAACAGATGACCGAACTACCTGGCGCACTGCGAGCAATGCAGGGCCTGAGCAGCCTGGCCTTGACCCACCTCGGTCTACGCGTCGACCAGGCGATGATGGCGATGCTCACCGAGTTGCCCCAGCTCGCATCGCTTGAGCTCGACGGCAATAGATTGGGCGAGATCACTGGCGTGTCGGGTTTCACCGGTCGAGAATTCAACCTGCTGAGCCTGAACGCGATGCACATCGAAACCTGGCCGGCATGGCTCGACGCGCTGCTTCCGGGGCGGGTGGATTTCCTCAGTCTGGATGACAACCTGCTCACCGAGCTGCCTGACTACTTGCTGGACAATCATCGCAACCCCCACGCCTTCACCGAAATCTCGCTGTTCAACAACCCGTTGACCTACGACACCCGGCGCCGCGCCTATGTCTCGATCGCAGATAACCGGCCCTTCTTGTTCGAAATGGATTTCCCCGAAGACGTCCGGCAACTCCACGCCGAGTCGCACTCGTCGGACTCGGACGAGTTTGTCGCAAGCCCGGCGCACACCCACAGCACTGGAGTGAGCTCCGAAGAGGAAGAACATTCGGTCAGTTACTGGCTAACCGACAACGTGGACGAAAACGAAATGCGCCGTGCCACATGGCAGCAGCTCGACCACGCCGGTGATGCCACCGATCTGGTGCAGATGATCGGACGTCTACGGCACACCGCCGACTATCGCAGCAACAGCACGCGGTCAGAACTGATCGCACGTGTGTGGCGAGTCCTCGATGCCACGGTTCAGGATGTCGAACTGCGCCTGACCCTCAATGGCATGGCGCAAGAACCCCTGCGCCAACTCAGGAGCTATGACACCTGCCCCGACGGTATCCGCCTGGAATTCAACCAGATGGAAATCCAGGTCTTTACCCGCCAGTCATTGCTGGAGGTGCCGGAGCACCAGCGCGGCCCGACGCTGTATCGACTGACCCGGCGCCTGTACCGCTTGCAGGAGCTGGACACGATTGCCCGCGAGGAGGCCGGTGCCCGGGATGAAGCAGAGGTGCGCCTGGCCTATCGCTTGCACTGGGCTGAGGAACTTAACCTGCCGCTGCCACCCGGGCGGATGCTTTACCGCGCCGCGGCCAGTGTCCGACAGGCAGAACTGGGCCGGGTCCTGGACAGAGTCCTGGAGGGCGAGAGAGGGCAGCCATTTCTGGCCTACGCCGCGCAGCGGGACTTTTGGGTTGCGTACCTGCGCGAGGTGTATGCCGAGCGCTTTAAAGCGCTCAAGGAAGCGTTCGAGGCGCAGGTGCTGGAGCTGCTCGACTTGTATCCGGACGACGAGGCGCAGCGTTCGAGCGAGCGGATCCAGGTGCTGGAAGCGCAGCTCCAGCAGGATGAGCGCAACCTCATAGAGGAACTGACCAATCGCGAAGGCCTGGCTGGCGATTAAGCCTGTACGCCATGCATCGGGCTCGCGGGCAAGGTCCGGAACGGCCGGCGCGGTCACGCGGGCAGTGTCGCCGAGACCTTGCTCAACAACATCCGCGCCACGCCGGCCATTTCCGGGTCGGCGGAGGTCGCGAGCAGTTCCATGCCGAGGGCCAGGGCGTCCAGTTCGATGCGACTGAGGTGCAGCGGTGGCAGCTCGACATCGGCCGCCAGGGCGTAGCCGACACCGGTGGTGCCGTAGACGGGGACGCCACTCAGGGACAACTCGTCGATATAGCGGTAGATCGAGCGGGCCGACACCCCGAGGTGCTCGGCGAGGCGTTCGGCGGTGATGGGTTGGTGAACACCGATGAGGTTCACCAGTTGAAACAGACGATCGGCCTTGTGCATGGGGATTACCTGCTGCCAGGAGTCGGTTGAGCCACGGCGACCCCGCGGGCAATCCGCTTGCCGCCCTGCACCGCCACCTCCTGCGCCTGACCGTCACGCTGCTTGCCCTGCCGCGCCTGGCCCACCAGCCGGGGAATCAGGTCGCCTTCCGGCAGGTTGCGCCAGAAGCGTCCGGGCATGTGCTGGCGCAGGGCATCGGGATTGACCCGGGCCGGGTTGAAGGTGTGTCGGTAGTACGTGCGCCACAGCTCGGCGTCGGGGTCTTCGGCGTGCTGCGCCCACTGGCGCCAGTCCTCGGGACACTGGCGGCGATAGTCCAGCGTCTCGCCATCGAAGCGGATGCCGTCCCGTGGCGTCGCGATCAGCCAGCGCTGGCGGCCCAGGCGGTCAGCGAAGTGGTCACTCGCGCTTTCGAGGATGTCATGGGCCGGCTCATGCCAGGCCACCAGGTCCAGTTGCAAGTGCTCGGCCAGGGGGTCGGGAAGCGGGACGAAACGCACGAATGCGTGCAGGTGATGGGCTTCGCGGGTGACCTGCTTGATCCGCCGCTGCAGCTCGCTGCCCAGGCGGTCGCCGGCCAGCATCGCGGTGCGATCGCCATGGGCCACGCGCCAGAGCACTTCATACAGCAGGCTCCAGCGTTGCTCGCCCTGGTAGCGGGCCGCCAGTTGCAGGTGCGCCAGCAATTCCGCCGGCACCCGCGCCCGAAACGGTCCGGCCCCGGCCGGCAGCGCCTCGGGAGTGGCCAGCAGGTCCTGCATCGGGCCCTGGCTCCAGGTCACCTCGGCGGGGTCGATGCCATGGCCGAGCAGGTTGCGCGCCTGCTCGCGCCAGGTGTCGAAGTGGTCGTCGCACTCCAGCGCGATCATCCCCACAGCCCCATTTGCACCGGTGCTTGCGGCTCACGCAGGCGGGCGCGCAGCAGGCCGCTGCGCATCTCCGCCAGCGCCGGGCGGTAGTCGCTGGTGACGATGAAGGGCCGGGCCTTGTCGAGCACGCAGCGCAACTGGATCAGGTCGTCGTAGCGCACCCGCCGCTCGCGCCGCAGGGCCACCAGCCGCTGCACGCTGCGCAGGCCGATGCCGGGGATGCGCGCCAGCAAGGCCGGCTCGGCGCGATTGATGTCCACCGGGAACACCTCGCGGTTGGACAGCGCCCAGGCCAGCTTGGGGTCGATGTCCAGGGCCAGGTTGCTCGACTCGCTGAGCAGTTCGCCGGCTTTGTAGCCGTAGCCGCGCATGAGGAAATCGGCCTGGTACAGCCGGTGCTCGCGCAACAGCGGTGGCGCGGCCAGCGGCACGCTGTCGGGGCTGTCGGGGATCGGGCTGAACGCCGAGTAATAGACGCGCCTGAGGCCGTAGCCCTGGTACAGCGACTCGGCGTTGCACAGGATGGAGCGGTCATCCGAGGCGTCGGCGCCGACGATCATCTGCGTGCTCTGCCCCGCCGGGGTAAAGCGTGGCGCCCTCGCCTCGCCGGCCACGGCTTGCTGGCCTCGGTGAATGGTGCCCATGGCCTGGCGGATGGTGCTGACCTGCTTTTCCGGGGCCAAACGCTTGAGGCTGGCGTCGCTGGGCAGTTCGATATTGACGCTGAGGCGATCGGCCAGGCGCCCGGCTTCCTCGATCAACAGCGGATCGGCGTCGGGGATGGTCTTGAGGTGGATGTAGCCGCGGAACTGGTGCTCCTCCCGCAGCAGCCGCGCCACCCGCACCAGTTGCTCCATGGTGTAGTCCGCCGAGCGGATGATGCCGGAGCTGAGGAACAGCCCGCTGACGCAGTTGCGCCGGTAGAAATCCAGGGTCAGGCGCACCACTTCCTCGGGCGTGAAACGCGCCCGCGGCACATTGCTGGAACGGCGGTTGATGCAGTACTGGCAGTCGTAGAGACAGAAGTTGGTGAGCAGCACCTTGAGCAGCGAAACACAGCGCCCGTCGGGGGTGTAGCTGTGGCAGATGCCCATGCCGTTGGTGGCGCCGAGCCCGTCGCGGCCCTTCGAACTGCGCTTGGGCGCGCCGCTGCTGGCGCAGGAGGCGTCGTACTTGGCGGCGTCGGCGAGGATGCCGAGCTTGGCGATGAGTTGCATGGGCCGGCTCTCGAAATACTGAATATCCATACAGTATTTCGAGCGTCGCGCTTATGCAAGCACCCGTCGTCGCGCGGCGGAAATCAGAACTCGCCCTTGAAGCCCATGTTCCAGGACGTGCGCAGCGCGGCTTTCTTCAGGGCGCGAACCTGTTCCGGATCGATCTCGCGGTGGATGTCCTGCACCGTCGCCACCAGCGCGAGGGTGCCGATCAGTTCTCCATTGATGCCCATGATCGGCGCGGCGATAGCCGAGATGCCCTGGGTTTCTTCCTCGACCGCCGCCGCCCAGCCCTGGTTGCGGGCCTGTTCCACCTGTTGCGTCAGGGTCGGCAGGTCGGTGATGGTGAAGGGTGTTACGGCCGGCAATTGCGCACCGAGCTGCTCCACCTTCAAGTGCCGGGCAAAGGCCAGCGCGACCTTGCCCTGGGCGTTGCAATGCAACTGCAGCTCGGTGCCATGGCGCACGCCGATTTCCAGGGTGGACTTGCCCAACTGGGTTTCCACCACCATCAAGCGCCGCCCCTGCAGTACCGACAACACCACCGACAGGCCGAGCTCATCGCGCAGGTCGCGAATGGCGTCGGCCGAGGCGCTGAGTACGTCGACCCCGCTCGCCGCCACCCGGCCCAGCACATAGGCCTGGATGCCCAGCCGATACCGTGAGTTCTGCGGGTTCTGGCTCAGGTAGTCGCGATCGACCAGGGTTTTCAGGTGGCGGAACACCGAGCCCTTGGTGGTCCCCAATTGCACCGCCAGCTCGCTGACGCCGATTTCACCATCGGCTCCCGCCACCCGTTCGAGCACGTCGAGGGCCAATTGCACCGACCTGACGCCACCTTGTTTCACTTCTTCGCTCATCGAAGATCCTTGCTGCCTGGTTCAAGTGCCAGAGAGTAGCTGCTCGCGGTAAGGAGATAAAGCCTCTGTTCGCACAGGCGAAACGCCATTATGAAAAGGCTTGGTTCTTGCAGGTTTGGGTTTTGTAGTTTCTTGCGCTTACAGATTTGCTCGGCAAGGGTAGCGAGTTGGGGATTGGGGAATGGCGAACAAGTGCTAGCCGGCGGTTTTCAAGCGCTCTTGAAATCGAGCGCCGCCCGCGCGGCGCATCGCGAGCAAGCTCGCTCCTACATCGGTTGCAACGCGCATATGTCTGCCAGGCCATAGTTGCCCGCCTTGCCTGTAGGACGCAGTATCAAGTCAATCCCAACCGCTTTCACGCGATGGATCATCAAACGCCCAAAGGCTGGCAACCCGAATCCCACAGGCCATGGCACGTTGCAACCGATGTAGGAGCGAGCTTGCTCGCGATGCGCCGTGCGGACGGCGCTCGATCTCATGGGCACTGCAACTCAAACGGCATGCACCAGAACACTACAACGAAACACTGTTCCTCTGTGCGAAACACAAAACATTTGACGCAATCAAAAAATGCTCGTAAAAATGGAACCACGTAACGCATACGCATACAGCTCAACAAGAGGATGACGTCATGACTGCTCGCGGTTCGGCTCTGGCCCAACGAGATATCGCCCACCATCTCCACCCCCAGACCAACCTTCGCCTGCACGAACAGGTGGGCCCGCTGGTGATGGAACGTGGCGAGGGGATTTATGTGTTTGATGAACACGGCCAGCGTTTCATCGAGGGGATGTCGGGCCTGTGGTGCGCAACGCTGGGCTTCAGCCAGCCGCGCCTGGCGCAGGCGGGTTACGAGCAGTTGCTCAAGCTGCCTTATCAACAGACCTTCGCCCACCGCAGCCACGGCCCGGCCGCGGATCTGGCGCAAGCGCTGGCCGAACGCGCACCCGCCGGCCTGAACAAGGTGGTGTTCCAGAGCTCCGGCTCCGAAGCCGTCGATACCGCGATCAAGTTCGTGCGCTACTACCACACGGCGATCGGCAAACCCGGCAAGACCCGCCTGATCGCCCGTCAGCGCAGCTACCACGGCACCACCCTGGCCGCCGCCAGCCTGACCGGCCTGCCAAACATGCACACCGGCTGGGGCGAGCCGCTGGCCGACGTGATCCATGTCCGTTGCCCACACCTGTATCGCCAGGGCCTGCCCGGCGAAAGCGAAGAAGCCTTCGCCACGCGCCTGGCCGAGGAACTGGAACAGAGCATTCTCGACGCCGGCCCGGACACCATCGGCGCCTTCTTCGCCGAGCCGGTGATGGGCACCGGCGGCGTCATCCTGCCGCCCGCGGGTTACTTCGCCAAGGTCCAGGCGGTGCTGCGCAAATACGACATTCTGATGGTCGCCGACGAAGTGATCTGCGGCTTCGGTCGCACCGGCCATTACTGGGGTTGCCAGGCCATGGGCATCGAGCCGGACATGCTGACCTGCGCCAAGGGGCTGTCCGCCGCGTTCCAACCGATTTCCGCGCTGCTGATCAGCGACCGCATCTATCAGGTGATCGCCGACCAGAGCCAGGCACTCGGCGGCCTCGGCCACGGCTACACCTACGGCGGTCACCCGGTGGCGGCAGCGGTGGCGCTGGAAACCCTGCGTTTATATGACGAGCTGGATATCGTCGCCCACGTTCGCGAAGTCGCCCCGGCGTTCCAGGCCGGCATCCAGGCGCTGGCCAGTCATCCGCTGGTGGGCGAGGCCCGCGGCATCGGCCTGATGGCGGCGCTGGAGTTCGTCGCCGACAAGGACACCCGCCAGCCTTTCGCGCCGACGCTGAAAATCGCCCAGCAGGTGAGCAACGTCCTGCAACGCAACGGCATCCTCCTGCGGGCATTGGGCGACACCCTGGTCATGGCACCGCCGCTGATCGTCGATGCCGACCAGATCCAGACTATTCTCAAAGCGCTGTCCCAGGCGCTGGACGAAGTGCTGGCAGGTATTCGTCCATGAATCTCCAGACCCTTCGTCCATTGCCCAAGGCCGATATGCCCCCGCCACCCACCGTTGAATCCGATACCGCCAACGCACCGGTGCTGGTGCGCTTCGAACAGGTGCACAAGACCTACGACGAGCGTTCCTGGGTGGTCAACGACCTGCACCTGGACATCCGCCAGGGCGAGTTCCTGTCCCTGCTCGGCCCCAGTGGTTCGGGCAAGACCACCACGCTGATGATGCTCGCCGGTTTCGACGCCCCGGACCGCGGGCGCATCCTCATGGACGGCAACGACATCAGCAAGCTGCCGGCCTACAAGCGCGACATGGGCGTGGTGTTCCAGAGCTACGCGCTGTTCCCGCACATGAGCGTGGCGCAGAACGTCGCCTTCCCGCTGAACCTGCGCAAGGTGTCCGCCGCCGAATGCCGCAGCCGGGTTCAGGAGGCCCTGGCCCTGGCGCGCCTCGAAGGTTTCGAGGACCGTCGCCCCGGCCAGTTGTCCGGCGGCCAGCAACAGCGCGTGGCGCTGGCCCGCGCCCTGGTTTATCGCCCGCGAATCCTGCTGATGGATGAACCTTTGGGCGCGCTGGACAAAGCCCTGCGCGAGCACATGCAACTGGAGCTCAAGGCCATCCATAAACAGTTGGGCATCACCTTCGTCTACGTCACCCACGACCAGGACGAAGCGATGACCCTGTCCGACCGGGTGGCGGTGTTCAACGAAGGCAAGATCGCCCAGATCGACCGCCCCGAGACACTCTACAGCCGCCCGGCGACCCGCTTCGTCGCCAACTTCCTGGGCGAGACCAACCTGCTCGAAGGCACGCTGGTGTCCCGTTCCGGCAGTCAGGCCCAAATACGCCTCGACGAAAGCGGCACCCTGCACGAGGCCCATTGCAGCGACGAGCACCTGGCCGTCGGTGACGGCGCCGCGCTGGCCATCCGCCCGGAAAACCTGCGTCTGGCGGCGCCGGGAGAGCCGGCGGTCAGCGCGTTCGTGATCGACAGCATCTTCCACGGCGCGCACTGCAAGTTGCGCCTGCGCATGGACCGTGGCACGGAGTTGGCGATGACCTACAACCCCGGCAGCCTCGGGCGCGCCGCGCCGCTGCCCGGCGAGAAGGTCGCACTGGCCCTGCCCTCGTCTCAGGCGATGATCCTGCGTTAACGCCAAATCATAAAAACAAGCGCATCGAGACGATGAGTTTCTCTTTCACTGCCAACGAACAATCATTCCAAAAGGCTGGGAGTCACATCATGAACACACCCCGTACCGTCCGCGGCTTTACCCTTGCACTGTGCGGGCTGGCGCTGCTCGCCGGCACTGTGCAAGCCCGTGACCTGACCGTCGCCTCCTGGGGCGGCGCCTACCAGGATGTACAACGCAAAATCTTCTTCCAGCCCTACAGCCAGGCCAGCGGCAGCAAGGTGGTGGAAGACAGTTGGGAAGGCGGCATCGGCCTGCTGCGCACTCGCGCCGAGGGCGCCGACAGCGGCTGGGACCTGGTGCAGGTCGAGGCCGAAGACCTGCAACTGGGCTGCGGCGAAGGGCTGTTCGTCGCGCTGGACTACACGCGCATCGGCGGCAAGGACAACTACATTCCCAGCGCGGTGAGCGAGTGCGGGGTCGGCAACGCGGTCTACAACTTCGTCCTCGGCTACGACACCAGCAAGGTTTCCCGCGCCCCCAGCGGCTGGGCCGATTTCTTCGACACCAAGACCTTCCCCGGCAAGCGCGCCCTGCGCCAGGGCCCCAAGGGCAACCTGGAAATCGCCCTGATGGCCGACGGCGTCGCCCCCGCCGACGTCTACAAAACCCTCAATACGCCGGGCGGCGTGGAACGCGCCTTCAAGAAACTCGACAGCCTCAAGGGCCAGTTGCTGTTCTGGAAAGCCGGCGGCCAGCCCATGCAGTTGCTGGCCTCGGGCGAAGTCGCCATGACCACCTCGTACAACGGCCGGGTGACCAACGCCATCCGCCAGGACCACAAACCGTTCGGGCTGGTCTGGAACCAGTCGCTGCAGACCATGGATAGCTGGGTCATCCTGGCCAACTCGCCCAATGTCGACCAGGCCTACGCACTGCTCGACGTGATGGGTAAAGGCGAGCACCAGAAAGCCTGGCCGGCGCTGCAGCCCACCGGTATCACTTCGGTCCGGGGCATCGCCGACACCGACCCCGCCGCCATGGTCGACTCGCCCAGCGCACCGCAGAACAGCGCCAATGTGCTGGTGCTCAATGATGGGTTCTGGGTGGACCGCATCGACGAACTGAACGCCAAGTGGACCGCCTGGTCCGCTCGCTGATCCCGATCGAGGATTCGACATGAGTGCAATCGCCCTCGACACCGCCCCGCCCGTGGTCGCGCGCAAGGACCGCGCCGCCCTGTGGCGGGCCTACGGTCTGCTGGCGCCGCTGGTGGTGTTTCTGCTGCTGACGTTCGTCGGCCCCATCGGCACGCTGCTGTGGCGTGCCGTCGCCGACAACGAACTGCCCCAGGCCCTGCCGGCCACGGCGCAGGCCGTCGCCGACTGGGATGGCACCTCGGCGCCGG
>NZ_JANLNX010000001.1:0-71994 GCF_025466015.1 Pseudomonas sp. 5P_5.1_Bac1
ACAACTCGCGTCTTCGGCTATCGCCGAAGGTGCTGCGCACCGCCCCTACAGGCACCTCCGCTCGGCCTCCTGAAGTCGCGAAGTTACGGGCGGCGTCTGGGATGACGGGTCTTCGAAATCAAAGTTTGGTGCTGGCTTGCCGGATGAGGCCAGATGGTTTGTCACTCGGCGGAGGACGCTATCGCCGGCAAGCCGGCTCCCACAGGGTTCGCGGTGTGAGCAGTTTTTGTGGGGCCACTGATTGTCTTTTGCTGTTGCTCTTGATGCCCGCAAGTTCAGACGCCACAGATTGCGACGTCAGAAGGCCGAGTGGAGGTGTCTGTAGGGGGCAGGTGCGCAGCACCCTTCGGCGTTAGCCGAAGACGCGAGGTGAAGACTTGCGAAGCAAGTCGTAGGCCGCGTGGCCCCCGGAAGACACCGGAGGGAGGGAACCCGGAGCGCAGCGTAGGGCCGGATGCAGGAGCCAGCGGTTTTCGTCTATTTTGCCAAGACAAAATGGACTCGCCGTAAAGGCGAAAGGGGCCGGCAGCCTCGCCGCATCGAACGGATAAGCTCAGAGCCCCCACAAGGGCTGCATCACTTCAGGAACTCATAAGCTCAAGACACCCGAAACGACCATTTAACGCAAACTAGGCCAGCCCTGAAACGACGCCACCACACTGACGCAACCCGGCATCTGTCGGCAGGCTTTGACGCTGCGTGGCTCAGGCGGCACCGACACAAGCACCGTCAGCACCACGAAAAACAGAATGGAAAGCGGAACACTGTAGGCAAGAAGGCTTTTTATTTTCATTGTCGGCATTCTCCGGACCTGTGGTTCGGTCAGGGCCCGCCTGCGTGGCGACGGGCCCCGGGGTCACTCAACGCTCGTCGACGGTGACGATCTCGCGGCGCTCGGCCATGCTCGCCGGCACTTGGTCCTCGTCGGTAAAGAACTGCTCGTACCATTCGCGCAACTGATAGACCGGGCCATCGGTCTCGGCCAGCACCGGTTTGTCGATGCGGATCTTGTGCTTCCAGATGTCCACGTCCTGGTAGAACGAGGCACGGTTGCCCATGACGTAGGCCTTGGCCACTTCCTGGTTCTGCTCCTCGGTCCAGCCCGGCACGCGCTGGACCATGCAGCCGAAACGCAATTCAAAGCTGTTGGGGCCGACGGGAACGTGGCTGTTGAGCAGGATGGCGTGGATACGCACGTCGCCGAACATCGAGCTGAGGTGGGTGAAGTGGGTCGCCGGGCCGTAGTAGGCCGATTCGGCGATCAGGTCGCCGCCCAGGCGCTCGGAGTCACCGTGGAAGATCTGGTGGCCGATATGGCCTTCGAAGATGTTGGAGAAGAATTTGGTCGGGGTGCCGTGGACCGGGCCGAAGTGCTGGGCATCCACCAGGTTGTCGACCAGCTCGCGCGGGTTGGTCTCGATCAGCATGGTGTCGATGTTCCAGTCGTGGATCCAGTCAGGGCTGTCCATCACGGCCAGGTGCGGGATGACCACGCCTTCGCTCGGGGCCTTGCCTTCCGGGTTGTTCCAGATGAACAGCAGGTTGTTTTCTTCGCAGGTCAGCCAGGCGCGGGTCTTGGCTTTCGGCGGGATGCGCTTGCAGTACGGGATCTCGACGCACTTGCCGGCGGTGTCGTATTTCCAGTGGTGGAACGGGCAGACCACGCGGTCGTTCTCGATGGTGCCCTGGGACAGGTCGGCGCCCATGTGCGGGCAATAGGCATCAAGGACGCTGATGGTGCCGTCGCTGGCGGCGAAGCCTACCAGGCGGGTGCCGAAGATGTTCAGCGTGTGCAGCTTGCCATCGCGGTAGTCAGCAGCGTTGCCCAGGCAATGCCAGCCGCGCGCGTAGCGGTGAGTGCGCTGGGCATTGTCGAGGGAGATTTCAGCGAGTTTGGTCATTTTGTTGTTGTCCTCGGGTGAAAACCTGGGGGTCGGCTAATACCCCCTTTCTGAATGGGTGAATTCATGACCGCCATGATTGGGCAGATGCGCCAAGGGCTTCATCCTCCAATTGGACTAGGCGGTTTTGCAGCGTTCTCATCGCCGGCAAACCGGCGATGAGGCCCTTGGAAATCAGGCGATCACTGACCGAAACGCCGCGCCGCCTCCGGTCCGAAATCCTTCGGACTGAAGCCCGGCTTGTTCAACTGGTAGCCGTTGCGCTGTTCGTTGATCAGGTTGAACGCCAGGTAGCTGCCGGCGTTGAGGTCGTGGTACAGCCCTACCCCGGCCTGCTGGCCGAAGGACTCGTAGGCGTAGAAGTAATTGACCATCGAGGTGCGCCACAGCTCGCCACGGTTGTCGTAGTTGTCGGCGAGCATCGGGAACCAGGTGTCTTCGTCGATGTACAGCTTGCGTTTGCCGTACAGGTGGCGATAACCGGGCTTGAGGGTGCCTTCCAGTTCCCACACGCGGTGGCGCTCGTAGCGCATGGCATCGGGGTTGATATGCCCCGGGGTCAGCAGGTCGGCGTATTTGAGTTGCGGCGAATGGAGGCGGTAGGCGTTGTAAGGGATGTACATCTCGCGCTTGCCGACGATCTTCCAGTCGTAACGCTGGCCGGAGCCGTTGAACAGGCGCACTTCGTCCACGGTGATCGAGCCGCCGCTCCCCGGGAACGACATGTCGAAACCGTAGCCCGGCGACTGGCGCACGCGACGGGTGCCGGGGTCGTAGCGCCAGGCTTGGCGCGGCTCGGTCTTGTCGTTCCAGAACTCGGTGCCGGTGTTGATCTCGCCCTTGTCACGCTGCGGCAGCAGGGTTTCGTTGAGGTAGAACGAGGAGTTGCCGGTGGTGTCGCCGATCTTGCCCGGCTCCAGCGACGGCGCCAGGTTGCGCGAATGCACGCGGCCCCAGTTGATATTGCCGTCCTTGAGCACGTAGGCGTTGTCGGAGATGTATTCCTCGGTCCAGGCGCGCAGGGTGAAGGTCGAGGCGTTCTTCAGCAATTCCAGGCCGCTGCGCGGCACCGGGAACGGCGTGCCGCCGGTCTTGCCGACCACGCCTTCGCCGTCGTCCACCAGCTTGGCGATGGCGGCGTTTTCCTTGGTGGCCTGGCACACCGTGTCGCTGGGGCGGAAATCCCGGTGGCTGGGGTAGATCGGCATTTTGAAGGTGGTCGGGTACAGCTTGAACAACGCTTTCTGGCCGTCGGACAACTGCTCGGCGTACTGCGCCAGGTTGGCGGCGGTGATGACGAACAGCGGCTTTTCGTCCGGGTACGGGTCGATCGGGTGGTTGCCGGTGCCCTTGAAATCCACCTGGGGCGGCACGCCCAGCCATTTGCCGGAATACGGTGGGATGCTGCCGTCGGCATTACCGCTCTTGTCGGCGCCCAGGCAGGTCAGCTCGGCGCCCAGGCGTGGCACGTCTTCAGGGGCGGCGCTGGCGGGGGCGATGGCGGTGCAGCCAAGCAGGGCCGCAAAAGTCCACGAAGCCAGGCCACGGGGGGCCAGGTTACTGCCGGTCATTGTTGTTCTCCTTGGGATACCGATAGCGGGGAGCCCAGTATCGGCAGGCGCCGGAGGCGGCAGCATCGTCCGTGCGGACTAACGCATTTTGGGAGGTTCGGTGGTGGGGAGCCGCCCCTGTGGTGGGGCAGCCCATTTGGCATCCATCGCTCAAAAGCTGCCGGTGCTGCTGGCGCCTTCCCCAACCTTCAGCACATTGTTGTTACCCGGTTGCCAACGCGGCTCGCTGTTGGCGTCGGCCTCCCGGCGCACGATGCACTTCCATTCCAGCGTCTGTTGATCCGGTACACGGACTACCCCCTTCCAGCTCGGGTATGCACTTGTGTCCGTCAGGCGAATGGCATGCGCAGGCTTCCACTCACCCAGTTCCGCACTACTGCCCACTACGTAGACGCTTTCCCCTGGCTGAGTGATGCTTTGATTGCAGGTAAAGGTGACCTCCACGGAAGCCTGGGACTGCGCAGACCGCCACACCCGGATCTGACCGTTGTCGGCATCGAGCACTGAGGTGAATCCAGCACCGGCAGCGCTGAGGTTTGACCCCAGTGCAATCAGCAGCGTGCCTTTGCCTCCGGTGGTCCGTGCGACCAACCCGGAGTAGTTGCCCAGAAACGAAATAGCCGAGTCGGCTTTGACACCGGCGTCGCGACGAATCCTGATCAACTTGCGAATCAGCTCGCCCCGCGGCCAATCGTACATGTCTGGCCAGTACACGGTCGGTGTGCCGGGGCTGGTCAGGATGTACGCATACGCTTGACTGCGGCGCTCTTCAGGCAGAGCCCAATGGTGCTGCCCGCCATTGGGCCCTGGCGAATAGCCCGTGTCGTGGTTGTCGACGAACGTGACGGCTACCTCCCTCCAGCGTGGGTCAGGATTGCCGTTGAGCCCATGGCGCCAGTCGGCGATTGCGCCATTTTGCATGCGCTCCTTCAAGGCAAAGTCGAACACCGTGCAATGGGCGCGATCCGACCAGTCCTTCAAGGCATCCTGCCAACTGGCCTTGCTACGCCAGTCATCGCTGGCGTATTCGTTCGGTGCCTTCCACAGCTCGCCCACGCAGAAGCCTTGGGTGCCGAACCCTTGCATCCAGCTGTCGACACGCTCGGCCGCGTAGCCTTTGACAAAGTCAAAGCGAAGCCCCTGCGCACCGTAGTGATCCCGCAGGTTGGCGAATTCATCCTTGAACATCTCGAACACACGCGGATTGGCGGTATTGAGGTCGGCGTCTCCCGTCATGAACCCCTCGCCGTCATCACATTTGCTGACGGGCTGGCAATCGTCGCGCCAGAAATTCTGCCCTTTGGGTAGCTGAACTTCCTGGCCCGGAAAATTGCCGTTCATGTGATTGGGAACCACGTCATAGATCGGCTTGACGTGGACCTTGTTCAACGCCGCGGCGGCTTGCTTGAGCTGGTCATCACTGCCGTATTGACTGTTTTTGTTGAAGTCTTGCCAGAAGTACCCTTCGCCGCCGCCCGAGGTACCCGACGCGGCATCAGCCCACTTGGAGCCATCTCGCCAGGGCGGTGGCATCCAGATTGCGGTGAAGCCATCCTGCGCGATGGTTGCAGCCTTGGCCGCCAGGATCGTGTACCAGCTTTCGCCCGAAACACGGCTGGAGTTCCAGTGAAACCCCTGCAGGATGATTTCATCACCACCGTCGTTACGTATTGAACCGATGGTATTGCCTTGAAGGTCCTCTCTTGCCAGTGCAGCGTTGTGAGTACCCAGCAAAGACATAAGCAACAACGAGCAAATCGCAGCCTTCATGGTGGCCTCCCAGGTGCCATGGCCGTAACCAGACAAAACCAGACAGCGCGCCAATGGACGCTGTCCGCAGGTAGACGAAAGCAATATGGGAGATATCCAGACGCTCAACTACTGGCAAAAATGATAGTTCTCAGCGGTCTTGGTTACCGCTGATCTGCTTTTTTCAGGCGATCACCTGAAATCCGCAACAACACCCCTCACACCGCGCTGGCCGGCAACGGCAGCGTCCCCGGCTGCCCCAGCGCCACCACACTGTTGAGCATGATCCGCACCAGTTCGGTCTGCCGTCGCACACCGGTCTTGGAGAAGATCGAACGCAAATGCGCCCGGGCAGTGTTGCGACGGATATTGAGCAGCTCCGACGCTTCTTCCAGCGACAGACCGTTGGCCAGTTCCAGCGCCAACGCGGTCTCCGCCGGGGTCAGGTGATAGAGCTGCGAGGTCACCACCGTGCTGACCAGGGATTTGCCCACCGCATCGCGCACATAGACCATCACCGTCGGCTTGCCCTTGCCCTCCAGCAATTCCTGCGACGGAATCAACTCCACCACCACGCCCAGGTTGACCTGCCCGGACGGCCGCGACACCGACATGGCCTCCGCGCCCTGGCGGTCGCCCTCCCCTTGTTTGGCGCGGGTGAAGGCATTGCGCACGAGTCGGCTGAGTTCCCGATTGTCGCTCGGGTAAGTCGCTTCCAGCCGGCCGCCCACCAGCTTGAGGCCGTCATTGCTGTCGAGGATTTCCCGCGCCACCGGGTTGAGTTGCAGCACGCTGCCGCTTTCGTCGAGGACGATGGTTGCCACCGCCAGGCGGCTGATGGTCTGGCAATACAGGCTGCCCAGCGATTCGCTGCGGTCCAGCAGCGAATGCATGTGCAGGGCCCGGCGCAGGTGCGGGATGAGCATGGCGCACATGGCCCGCTCGGTGTCGCCGAAGCGCGCCTGCTCGCGGGTGCGGTTGATGCGCAGGCGCAGGATGCCGCCGTCCGGCATGCTGATATCGACGCCGAGCATCTGGTGGCAACCGTAGGGTTCGCAGTACAGCAGGTAGAACGACGACCCCAGCCATTCGGCCTCGGTCATCAGGTCGTCGATGGTGAACACCTGGTCGGAGGGCAATCGGTCGAACAGGGTCGATTTGGCGTAGTAGGCGTAGTGGTTGACGCCGCCCTCGCCCAGTTCGATGTCGCCGGCGACCATCATCGGCGACAGGAACGGTTCGTCCGCCACCCGCAGGATCAGGGTGACGAAATTGGCCTGGAACAAGGCGCGGACCTGTTGCAGCGACTCGGTCATGCAACGGGTGTCCATCGCCGCGTCGTACATGTTGCCGATCAGCCGCTCGTACTCGGCCAGCTCCAGTCCCATTGTTTCGAGGACACGGGCGTTGGGCATCACGGTTTGCATGGTCAATCCCCCACGGGCCCGGCCCCCCGGAGCCCGCAACATTGTTTTTATTGTGGTGGAGCATCCGGGCGAGGTCGCCCGGCAGCACGCCGGCACCGGCGCACGGGAAACGCCAGGCGGTTCATCAACAATCGTCTTACTTCACGGCGGCCAGCGCGCTGTCGCCACTGCCCTGGAATACGCCGCGCTCGCCGGCCACCAACAGGTGGCGGGCATTGAGCACCAGCGCCGAGGTCAGGGTGCCCAGGCCCATGCGCTGCGAGCTGTCGAGCAGAGTGCCTTTGGCATCCAGGCGGATCAAGCGACTGCCGGCACCCACCAGCACCAGGCCCTGATTGTCGGGTAAAAGCGCGTGGCCGTAGATCGGTTGGGTGCTGCCGACATCGACCGGCTTCCAGCTCTCGCCGAAGTCGGTGCTGAGAAACACGTTGCCGCGCATGCCATACGCCAGCCAGCGCTCGGCGGACAAGCGCACCACGCCAAACAGCGAGCCGCTGTAGAACGGCGTCAGGCTCTGCCAATGCTGGCCGGCATCGCTGGAACGCAGCACCAGGCCCTGTTCGCCGACGAGCATCTGCCGGCCATCGGCACCGCCGTCCAGTCCGTTGAAATGCGCGCCGTCGCCGGGCATTTCGCGCGCGCTCCAGTGCTGGCCGGCGTCGCTGGACTCCAGGTATTTGCCGTAGCTGCCGTAGGCCACCACGTGTTGGCCGTCGCTGCTCCAGACCCCCAGCAGCGGCTCGCCCAGTTCGGCGTCGTAGTGCATTTCCTGCCATTGCTGGCCGCCGTCGGTGGAACGCAGGATCCAGCCGTCGTGACCGACCGCAATCAGCAGGCCGGGAGCCAGGGCGGTGACCGCGGTCAGCGTCGCTTCGCGCTCGCCGCCGACCTGGCGGGTCTGCCAGGACCGTCCGCCGTCGTCGCTGGTGAGGATCGTGCCGCGTTCGCCGACGCCCAGCAGTTGCGGGCCGTCGGCCACCAAGGCGTTGACCTGGACGCGGTCGGCGTTAATCTGCGAGACCGCCAGCGGCGCCGGCTGGCGAGGAGAGAAGGCCAACGCGACGGCGGCGATGACGATGGCGCTCATGGCGTATCCGATCAGATTGCGCATGACGGACTCCATGACGACAGGTGCGGGCACGGTGCAGGCTTCATCGGGTGATCCTCTGGTTTTTTCTTGTCAGCGGATCATCTGACCGGGTGGTCGCGGAGGCATCGTCCAAATGGGGTAGCTGGTTGTTACAAGGGCCGTCATCGCTGGCTCGCCAGCGATGAGGCCGGTAAAGATCAAGGAAGCTCGAACAACCCCGCCGCCCCCATCCCGCCGCCAATGCACATGGCGATCACCACATACCGCACGCCACGCCGCCGCCCTTCCAGCAGCGCATGCCCGACCATCCGCGCCCCGGACATGCCGAACGGATGGCCGATGGCGATCGCGCCGCCGTTGACGTTCAGCCGCTCCGGCGGGATCTGCAGGGCATCGCGGCAATGCAGGACCTGGCAGGCGAACGCTTCGTTGATTTCCCACAGGCCGATGTCCGCGACATTCAAGCCAAAGCGCTTGAGCAGTTTGGGGATCGCCACCACCGGGCCGATGCCCATTTCTTCCGGCGCGCAGCCGCCCACGGCGATCCCGCGGTAGATGCCCAGCGGTGTCAGCCCGCGACGCTTGGCCTCGGCGCTGCTCATCAGCAGGCTGGCAGCGGCGCCGTCGGAGAACTGCGAGGCGTTGCCGGCAGTGATGAACTCGCCCTGCCCGATCCATTTGCCGTCCTTCCACACCGGCTTGAGCGCAGCGAGGTCGTCCAGGGTGGTGGCGGGCCGGTTGCACTCGTCGCGTTCGACGATCACCCGCTCATGGCCGGCAGGCTGGCCTTCTTTGTCGAACAACAGGCGGTCGGCGGCGAGCGGTACGATTTCGTCATCGAACAGCCCGGACCGTTGCGCTGCCGCGGTGCGTTGCTGGCTTTGCAGGCTGTAGTCGTCCTGGGCGGCGCGGCTGATGCCGTAGCGGCGCGAGACGATTTCGGCGGTTTCCAGCATCGGAATGTAAGCGGACGGCATCACCTCCAGCACCGCCTGGGATTGGGCGCGGTAGGTGTTCTTGTGTTTGGTCTGGGTCAACGACAGCGATTCCACGCCGCCGCCGATGGCGATGTTCATTTCTCCGGCCATGATGCCCTTGGCCGCCACGCCAATGCTCATCAGGCCGGACGCGCACATGCGGTCCAGGGCCATGCCCGGCACGCTGTCCGGCAGGCCGCCGGTGTAGGCACACAAGCGGCCGATGTTGTAGGCCTGGGTGCCCTGCTGCACCGCCGCGCCCATGATCACGTCTTCCACCGCGTCGGCTTCGATGCCGGCGCGCTCCACTACCGCCCGCACCACATGGCCGCCCAGCACCGGGGCCTCGGTGTCGTTGAAGGATCCACGGAAGGATTTCGCCAGGGCGGTACGCGCCGTGGCAACGATTACGACTTCATTCAGGCTCATGACGGGTTCTCTCAAACAGGATTGAAGGTGTAGCGGCTGATGGTGTCGACCACGCAGCCTGGGCGGCTTTCGCCCTCGATTTCGACGCTGACGCGGACCACCGCCTGCACCGCCTCGCCCAATGGCTCGACGCGCAGGATCAGGCCATGCCCGCGCACGCGCGCGCCGACCCGCACCGGGGCCGGGAAGCGCACGCGGTCGGAGCCGTAGTTGACGCCCATGGCCATGTTTTCCAGGGTCATCAGTTGCGGCAGGAACAGGTTGGCCAGCGACTGGGTCAGGTAGCCGTGGGCGATGCACACGCCGAACGGGCCGCTGGCGGCGCGCTCGGGATCGACGTGAATCCACTGATGATCGCCGGTGGCTTCGGCGAACAGGTCGATGCGCGCCTGGTCGATCGTCAGCCACTCGGTGCGGCCCAGGTCCAGGCCCTCGGCATCGAGCAGCGCCCGGGCACTGCTGAAGGTTTGGCTCATGGCGGACTCCTCAGGCCTGTTGCGAACTGACGGACAGCACTTCGCCGACCATGTACGAGGCGTAGTCGCTGGCGAGGAACATCATCACATTGGCCACTTCCCAGACTTCCGCGGCCCGGCCGAAGGCTTCGCGCCCGGCGAGGCTGGCCAGCAGTTCTTCGCTGGAGGCTTTCTTGAGGAAGTCATGCAGGGCGATGGACGGCGACACCGCGTTGATCCGCACGCCGTGTTCGGCGGCCTCGAGTGCGCTGCAACGGGTCAGCGCCATGACCCCGGCCTTGGCGGCGGCGTAGTGGGCCTGCTCCTTTTGCGCACGCCAGCCAAGCACCGAGGCGTTATTGACGATGGCGCCGGCGCCGCGGCGCTGCATGTGCGGGAGGATGGCGCGGGTCATGCGGAAGGTGCCGGTGAGGGTCACGTCGAGCACCCGCGACCATTCTTCGTCGCTCATCTCGACCACGGTTTTCTGGCCGCCGAGGCCGGCGTTGTTGATCAGCACATCGACGCCGCCGAGCTGGTGTTCGGCGGCGTCGACCAGGGCCTGGACCTCGGCTTCGACGGTGACGTTGCACAACTGGCCGTAGATCGCCTGCAGGCCGGTTTCCGCCTTCAGGCGCTCGACGGCCTCTTCCAGGCGGCGCGGATGGATGTCCGAGATCATCAATGCCCGGCAGCCTTCCTCGGCGCTGCGCCGGGCCGCCGAATAACCGATCCCGGCACCGGCAGCGGCGGTGATCAACACCGATTTGCCGGCCAGCAATTGATGGCCGGGTACATAAGGGGGAGCTTGTTTCACAGCGGTTACCTCCAGGTAAATAACCCTGAGAGGTATACGGGGGCGGGATCAGGTGGGCATCGTCAAAACGGGGTATGGAATCACTGCTCCACCCGACTCATCACCGCCTGCTCATACCGCGGATACAGATGCGTCACGCTGCGAATCAACTCGTACTTGCTCAACTTGACCGAGGCAAAGCGCTCGGGAATCGGCGTCGCGATCACTTCGTTCATGTCCAGGCCATGCACCGCGCTGTCGCGCAGCAGGTCGTCCAGCCAGCCGAGGTAGTCGACCATCTGGTCGAACGGCGCGCGGTCGTGGCTGACCGGGCCATGCCCCGGTACCAGCACTTTCCACGGCAAGCGCTGCAACTGTTGCAGGTCATCGACCCACTGGTTCAAACCCGGGCTGTGCGGGGTGGTCAGGGCGCGCTGGTAGAACAGCAGGTCACCCGCAAACAGCACGCCGGTCTTTTCGTCGAGAATCGCCAGGTCCGCGCCGCTGTGCCCGCTGAACGCCAGTAGCTTCAACGGATGCGAACCGAAGGTCTTCACCCCCGGCTGCAACGCCTGATCCGGCAGGCGCACCTGGGTGCCGCGCATCCAGTCGCCGACCATGCGGTACATGTTCTCGCTGAGGGCATCGCCCTCTTTCTCCAGTTGCTCGCGGGTGCCGGGCAAAGCGCCGATCGGCACGTCGGCGAACGCCTGGCTGCCCAGCGCGTGGTCGGGGTGGTGATGGGTGATCAAGACCTGCACCACCGGCTTGTCGGTGACCTTGGCGATGGCCTGGCGCAGGGCCTGGCCGTAGCGCAGCGACGGGCCACTGTCGATCACCACGACGCCGTCCTCGCTGACGATGAACCCGGTGTTGACGATGTTGCCGCCGTTGTCGCGGGAGAAGTTGTCGGTGCTGCCTTCCAGCACGTAAGTGTCCGCCGCCACCTGGCGCGGTTCGAGTCGGTAGTCCAGCTCCGCCAGGCTCGGCAGGCTGACAAGGCTCAACAGGCACAACAAAGCACGCATCAGCGACCTCATTCGATAGCGGCGTCGAACGCATTGCCGTTGTTGTCACGCAGGCTCAGGCGTACCGGGCCCGGACGGCGCAGGTCGAACGACAGGCTGGGGTTTTCGCTCACGGCCGGGAACAGTTCCAGGGTCGCCAGCGACTGGCCCTGGGCGTCGAACAGTTCGGCGTGTTCGATGAAGAATTCCGGAATCCCGGCCATCAGGCCGTTATCCATGGGGTGCGAGACCGACAGGCGCAGGCGGCTGTAGTCTTCGCGCGGGTAGCGGCCACCGAGCACCTGGCCCAGCCGCTGTTCCCAACCGGGCTCACTGCGCGCCACGCTGGGCGCGGTGCAACCACCACCGGCGGCCTCGATCAGCGTCGAGCCGACATGCCAGACGCCCTCCTCGGTCTGCACCGCGGCCCGCAACGCCGTGGCCTGTTCGATACGCACGCGGATCGCCAGCCAGGGCAGTACTTCGGGACCGGGAGCGAAGTCGACGATGCGCGGAATCGGGTTCAGTTCGGCCCATACCAGCATGCGCTTGACCTTCCCCGGCAGGCCGCGCGCATCGATCTGCAGCGGAACCTGCCGGGCGTCCTCGGCGAACGGCGGCGCGATGACCTTGATCCGCTCGTCGAAGCGGTAAGGCTCATCGCCAATCCATTGTTTTCGGTAAAACTCCCACATCACCGAGGGCACCGGGTCGGGGCCCGGATCCAGGGCGTATGCCGGGGCGCCGACGAGCAGCGCCATCAGCAGGAACGGCACCCGGCCCATGGCATCACTCCTCGACGTGCACGCTGTCGAGGTAAGTACGGATCGCCCAGAGCGCTTCCTGGCTCAGGTAGTCCGCCATTTTCGGCATGTACACGCGACCGTCGCGCACCGAACCGTGTCGCACGCGCTCGACGAACCACTCATCGCCCACCGCGCCTTCGTCCAGCATGCGCAGGTCCGGGGCGATACCGCCGGACTTGGCTTCCAGGCCATGGCAAGCCGCGCAGTTCTGGTTATAGGCCGAAGCACCGATGCTCAACGCTTCGTCGTGATTCTTGCCCGTGCGGTACGGGTTTTCCGTACGCCATTCCTCGCCGAGCTTTTCCAGATTGCCGGTATTGACCGCCGTCGGCGTCACGTTGCCGTGGGCCATGACCGCCCCTGCGCTCATCAGGCCAGCCATAAAGATGGCGCTCATCCAGGCGTTTTTCACTGTTGTCATTGTTTTGCCCTCGACTACTTCAGGTTGCACGATTTGCACGCGAAAACCTCTCTGGCGAAAGGTTCTGCCGGCCATCTTAGGAAGCGCGCCGTACAGCCCCCATGCTGCTTTGGTGGTCGCGACCCAGTGCTTTGGTAGTAGCGCTTGTGGGGCAGTGCCAAATCATGTCCGAACCGGGAAGTTTTCCCGGCAAGGGCGGGAGTTTTTCCGTTTCTCGAAGGGCGTTGGCGTTCCAGTCTATGCAGGCCAAAACCTCCATTGGGAAACACCAACATGACAATAAGATCGTTACCCGCCGCTCTCTCTCCTCTGTCCATGGCCGTCCAGGCCGTGCTGCTGGTCAGCACCCTGGCCATGGCGCCTGCCAGCCAGGCCAAGCCTGTGACCTGGGAAGACATCGCCGACGACCACAAGACCACCAACAACGTGCTGCAATACGGCATGGGCACCAACGCCCAGCGCTGGAGCCCGCTGGCTGTGGTCAACGACAAGAACGTGTTCAAGCTGACCCCGGCCTGGTCGTACTCGTTCGGTGACGAGAAGCAGCGTGGACAGGAGTCGCAAGCGATCATCCATGACGGCGTGGTCTACGTTACCGGTTCCTACTCGCGGGTCTTCGCGCTGGACGCCAAGACCGGCAAACGCCTGTGGACCTACAACCACCGTCTGCCGGACGACATCCGTCCATGCTGTGACGTGGTCAACCGCGGCGCCGCCATCTTCGGCGACAAGATCTACTTCGGCACCCTCGACTCGCGCGTCATCGCGCTGAACAAGGACACCGGCAAGGTCATCTGGAACAAGAAATTCGGCGATCACAGCGCCGGCTACACCATGACCGGTGCGCCGACCCTGATCAAAGACCAGAAGACCGGCAAGGTCCTGCTGATCCACGGCAGCTCCGGTGACGAATTCGGCGTTGTCGGCCAACTGTTCGCCCGCGACCCGGACACCGGTGAAGAAGTCTGGATGCGTCCGTTCGTCGAAGGCCACATGGGCCGCATGAACGGCAAGGACAGCACCCCGACCGGCGATGTGAAAGCACCGTCCTGGCCGGATGATCCGACCACCGAAACCGGCAAAGTCGAGGCCTGGAGCCACGGCGGCGGCGCCCCTTGGCAGAGCGCGAGCTTCGACGCCGAGACCAACACCATCATCGTCGGTGCCGGCAACCCTGGCCCATGGAACACCTGGGCACGGACCTCGAAAGACGGCAACCCGCACGACTACGACAGCCTTTACACCTCCGGCCAGGTCGGCGTTGACCCAACCACCGGTGAAGTGAAGTGGTTCTACCAGCACACCCCGAACGATGCCTGGGACTTCTCCGGCAACAACGAACTGGTGCTGTTCGACTACAAGGACAAAGACGGCAAGCAGTACAAGGCCACCGCCCACGCTGACCGTAACGGCTTCTTCTATGTGGTCGACCGTACCAACGGCAAGCTGAAGAACGCCTTCCCGTTCGCCGACAACATCACCTGGGCCAGCCACATCGACCTCAAGACCGGTCGCCCGGTCGAGAACGAAGGCCAGCGTCCGCCGAAGCCAGAGCCAGGCGAAACCCGCGGCAAGTCGGTCGAAGTCTCGCCGCCGTTCCTCGGTGGCAAGAACTGGAACCCGATGGCCTACAGCCAGGACACCGGCCTGTTCTACGTGCCGTCGAACCAGTGGAAAGAGGAATACTGGACCGAGACCGTCAACTACAAGAAAGGCTCCGCGTACCTCGGCATGGGCTTCCGCATCAAGCGCATGTACGAAGACCACGTCGGTTCGCTGCGCGCCATGGACCCGACCACCGGCAAGATGGTCTGGGAACACAAAGAGCGTCTGCCGCTGTGGGCTGGCGTACTGGCGACCAAGGGCAACCTGGTGTTCACCGGCACCGGTGACGGCTACTTCAAAGCGTTCAACGCCAAGACGGGCGAAGAGCTGTGGAAATTCCAGACCGGTAGCGGCATCGTTTCGCCACCGATCACCTGGGAACAAGATGGCGAGCAGTACATCGGCGTGACCGTCGGTTACGGCGGCGCTGTTCCACTGTGGGGCGGCGACATGGCCGAGCTGACCAAGCCAGTGGCACAGGGCGGTTCGTTCTGGGTATTCAAGATCCCTGCCTGGGATACCAAGACCGCACAACGTTGATCTGAGCTGAACGAGGGGGCCTGACAGCCCCCTTTCGCTTTCGACTTCAGGGCCCGCCACCCGCCCCCCTTGTAGGAGCGAGCTTGCTCGCGATGGCGATCGACAGACAGCCACGGTGGTGGCGTCTGACGCCATCGCGAGCAAGCTCGCTCCTACAAGGAAGGCACGGCACGCCTTCCAAGGAGCTATCCATGAAATACCTCCCGCTACTTCTCGCCATTGCCATTTCCCCTGCCTTCGCCGCCATCGCCAATGACGACGGCGGCGACGACCAGCCGCTGAGCATCAACGGCTGCGTGATCCAGCCGGGCAGCCAGTGCCCCAACGCCAACCTCGAAGGCGCTGACCTGAACAACCAGGACATGAGCAAGATGAACCTGGCCGGCGCCAACCTGCGCAACGCCAACCTGCGTCACGCCAAGCTCGACCTGGCCAATCTGGAAAAGGCCCAGTTGCAGGGCGCCAACCTCAACCGCGCCAGCCTGCAACAGACCAACCTGCGCATCGCCGACCTCACCGGTGCCAGCCTGGTGGCCGCGCAAGCCTGGGGCATGTTCGCCCAGGGCGCGAAATTCAACGACGCCAATCTCAGCGCTGCCTACCTTGAATTCGCCCGCCTTTCCGGGGCCAAGATGCACAACACCAACCTGCAAGCCGCCGACCTGGAAATGACCTGGCTGAGCCGCGCCGACATGAAGGGCGCGATCCTCGCCGACGCCAATCTGCAAGAAGCCAAGTTCGGCGAGAGCAACCTGGAGAAGGCTGACCTGCGCGGAACCCGCAAGCATTACGCGAACTTCCAGGATGCCAACATGGAAGGCTGTGAAGGCTGTCCGAAGACCTGGGACTGACGGCAACTTCAAGCTGCAAGCGACGCGGCTCGCCGAGCGCGCTTAACTTGCAGCTTGCAGCTTGAAGCTTGTCACGTCGCGAAGCAGCCCCGTCTGGATCGCCAGGTGCACCATCTCCGCATGGGAACTCACCTGCAGCTTGCTCTTGAGTAGAGTCAGGTAGTTGGAAACCGTCTTGCCGCTCAGGCACAGGTGTTCGGCGATCACCCGCATCGGCGTGCCCTTGGCGAGCATCAGAAAGATTTCCGTCTCGCGCTGGGTCAGGCCATTCAGCCGCGCGTCCTTGTCCTGTGCCCGCTGCGGCTGGGTTGCCAGTTGCGTGGCGAGGGCCTGTTCGATGTAGGCATGGCCGGACAACACCCGTCGCACCGCTTCCAGCAGCGTGGCCGGCGTCACTGATTTGGACAGGAAGCCGCAGGCGCCAGCGTCCAGCGCCTGGCGCACCAGACCCAGTTCGGTATGTTCACTGAAAAACAGCACGCGCAGTTGTGGCAGGCGCTGGCGCAGGCGGCGGGTGGTTTCCAGGCCGCTGATGCCGGGCAGGTCGAAATCCATCAGCACCAACCCCGGCACCTGTTCGTGCACCCGTTGCAGGGCTTCTTCGCCCGAGCCGGCTTCACGCACCGGCAGTTCCTCGGCGAGCACGGCACTGAGGCCCAGGCGCAGCATGGGGTGATCGTCAACCAGCAGGATGTCCATCGGCGTGGTTCTCGTTGTTGTTCGCCAAACCCCATGCTAGAGCCCTGCCCGGCCTGCCCGGCTACTACTTTGGTAGCGCTTTTGCTGTCGATGGTCGCATTCACAAAGCCGCGCTACTGACCTGTAATACCGGCATAACAAAAATGAGACTGCCGACCATGCTGCCCCGCGTCCTGTCCGCCCTCGCCTGCCTGACGTTTTCAGGCCTGCTCGCCAGCACTGCCCTGGCCGACACCCCGTTGTTTTCCGCCGACGGCTACCGCGCCACCCTTTACCGCAGCCCGACCCCGGCCAGCGCCGAGGGCGCGCAAACCCTCGACACCCCCGGACTCCAGGCACTGCTCGCGGCCCAGCCGCAGCCGCTGCTGATCGACGTCTACAAACGCCAGTGGCTGCACGGCCAGTTCATCGACAGCGAAGCCCACGCCAATCTGCCCGGCAGCCACTGGCTGGCCAACACCGGCGACGGCGAGCTGAACCCGCAGTGGTCGGAGTATTTCAGTCGTCACCTGCAACGCCTCAGCAACGGCGACCGGCAGCGGCCGATCGTGTTCTATTGCCGCTCCGATTGCTGGCTGAGCTGGAACGCGGTCAAGCGCGCCACGGCGCTGGGCTACACACGCCTGTACTGGTACCGTGACGGCCTGGATGCCTGGGAAGCTGCGGGCCTGCCCGTGGTTGCCGCCACGCCCGAGGTCTTTCCCTGAACGACGATTCCTTGCGGTCAACGCCAAAACAATAAGGTGCAAAGCCATGTACAAGATTCTGATCGCTGACGACCATCCGCTGTTTCGCGAAGCCATCCACAACGTCATCAGCGATGGTTTCCCCGGCAGTGAAGTGATGGAAACCGCCGACCTCGACAGCGCCCTGGCGCTGACCGGCGAACACGACGACCTCGACCTCATCCTGCTCGACCTGAACATGCCCGGCATGCACGGCCTGGGCGGGCTGATCAACCTGCGTAACGAAGCGCCGACCATCCCGGTGGTGATCGTCTCCGCCGAACAGGACAAGCAAGTGGTGCTGCAAGCCATCACCTACGGCGCGGTCGGTTTTATCACCAAGTCCTCGCCGCGCTCGCAGATGACCGAGGCCATCGAGCAGATCCTCAACGGCAACGTCTACCTGCCACCGGACATCATCCGCACCCAGAAGAGCGGCAGCCGCCGCAGCCAGAACGAAACCCAGGGCTTTGCCCCGGAACTGCTGCAAGCGCTGACCCGCAAGCAGTTGCTGGTGCTGGAGCGCATGACCAAGGGCGAATCGAACAAACAGATCGCCTACAACCTCGATATCGCCGAAACCACGGTCAAGGCCCACGTCTCGGCGATCCTGCGCAAGCTCAACGTGCACAACCGGGTTCAAGCAATCCTCAGCGCCGGCGATATCGACTTCACGGCGTACCTGCGACGTTAGGCGTAATTAATCGTTTCGATTGAAATTAATCGTTGAAACACGCAGTTACGCTGAAGTAAGCTCGAACGCATTCAACTGGAGCACACCATGCAATCCACCCCTCACAACCACGCACAACACACCGCCCGCCTCGCGCGCGCCGTCGTGTCCGTGGCTGCCTGCGGGACTGCGGCTCCAGTCGGCTTTTATTTTGGGTATTGGTTTAGCCAAAGGCGCCGCTGATACCCACACCGGCGCCCACTCAAAGGGGCCGCCGAACACGAGAATACTCAAACCCCCGGTCGGCCCCGCCCTCCGGGGGTTTTGTTTTTTGGGCCCGATCACACCGACACCATTGAGGAACGACAGATGAACACCACCACTGACTACCGTTACCAACGCTCTGCCTGGCGATTTAGCCACTGCCGTTCGGGCCAGCCAGCCGCCTCCGACCGGTCCAGTACAGGTGGCAATCACACACTTACACGTATCTGTCGAACACAGCGATAGGGCCGAAGGCGCGGGACAGAACCCGCCTTCCGCCCAGGGAAATCCGAACATGCAAGCGTCCAGCCAAGCACTGCCCCTGAACACCAACGCCGCGGCCAACACTCCGGTCAGCCTGCGTCTGCCAAGCCCCGTGCAACTCAAGCAGCAGTTGCCGCTTTCCACGGCCCTCACGGCCCAGGTCCAGCACCACCGCCAGGCGGTGAAAAACATCCTCGACGGCAACGACCCGCGCCTGCTGGTGATCGTCGGCCCCTGCTCCCTGCACGATCCCCGCGCCGCCCTCGAATACGCCGAGCGCCTTGCCGCGCTGTCGCAGCGTGTCGGCGACCAGTTGCTGCTGGTGATGCGCGCCTACGTCGAAAAGCCGCGGACCACGGTCGGCTGGAAAGGCCTGGCCTACGACCCGCACCTGGACGGCAGCGATGACATGCACGGCGGCCTGCGCCTGTCCCGCGAATTGATGCTGGGGATGCTCGAACTCGGCCTGCCGGTTGCCACCGAACTGCTGCAACCCATGGCCTCGGGCTACTTCGACGACCTGCTGAGCTGGGCGGCAATCGGCGCACGCACCACCGAATCGCAGATCCACCGCGAGATGGTCAGCGGCCTCGGCCTGCCAGTGGGCTTCAAGAACGGCACCGACGGCGGCGTCGGCATCGCCTGCGACGCGATCCGCAGCGCCGCCCATCCGCACCGGCATTTCGGCCTCGACGCCCAGGGCCACCCGGCCATCGTCGAAACCCTCGGCAACCCCGACACCCATTTGGTATTGCGCGGCGGCCACAAGGGCCCGAACTACGACGCGGCGAGTGTCGAGCAAGCGCGCCAGGGGCTGGCCAAGGCCGGGATCGCGGCACGGATCATGGTCGATTGCAGCCACGCCAACAGCGGCAAAGACCCGCTGAAACAGCCGGCGGTGTTCGATGATGTGTTGCGTCAGCGGCTGGACGGCGACCGCTCGCTGGTGGGCGTGATGATCGAAAGCCACCTGTTCGACGGCTGCCAGGCGCTGGGCAAGGGGCCGCTGGAATACGGCGTATCGATCACCGATGGCTGCCTGGGCTGGGAAGGCACCGAGGCGATGTTGCGCAAGGCGGCGTGTGAATTGCGCAAGCAACGGGCGGGGCACTGAAGCCCGGACGTTCAGCACAAAGTCTTGAGTGCGGAGTCTTACCACAAGGTTTCAGGAGAAATCGCCAAACAATTGCGTTAGGCTCTGGCTTTTCCCAACAGGAGTACCCCCCATGGCCCGAGCCAGCGCACGCCACATCCTCGTCAGCAGCGAAGACAAGTGCAACGAACTGAAAGCACAGATCGAAGCCGGCGCCGACTTCGCGGACGTTGCCAAAGCCAACTCCACGTGCCCATCCAGCCGCCAGGGCGGTGACCTGGGCTCGTTCGGTCCAGGCCAGATGGTCAAGGAATTCGACACCGTGGTCTTCAGCGCGCCGCTGAATGAAGTACAGGGTCCGGTGAAGACCCAGTTCGGTTACCACCTGCTGGAAGTGACCAGCCGCCAGGACTGATCGGTCTTGCGCCGATACCAGGGACCGCTCTGCGGTCCTTCGCGAGTGAACTCGCTCCTACAGAAGATGTTGCGCAATACCATCACTGTAGGAGCGAGCTTGCTCGCGACGGCGCTCTGCCTGACTGCCCAGGCCGCCCCTTCCCACGCCCTCACCGTCTACGACGAAGCCCCGCGCTATGCGGAGCATTTCCGTCACTTCGACTACACCAACCCTGATGCCCCCAAAGGCGGCAGCCTGCGCCGCTCGGCCATCGAGATCGGCCAGTTCGACCACATCCTTCCGTATATCGACAAAGGCATCGGCGTCAGTGAAATCGACGGCTGGCTCTACTCGCCGCTGGCGGTACGCTCGCAGGACGAGCCCTACACCGTCTACGGTCTGGTCGCCCGCCGCATGGAACGGGCCGCCGACGGTCTGTCGCTGCGTTTCTACCTCGACCCGAAAGCCCGCTTCGCCGACGGCAAGCCGATCCGCGCCGAAGACGTGCGCTTCACCTACGACCTGCTGCTGCGCGAAGGCAACCTGAAATACCGCACCCAGTTCGCCGATGTCGCCGATGTGGTGGTGGAGTCGCCGACGCAAGTGCGCTTCGACTTCAAGACCAACCAGAACCGCACCCTGGCTCTGGACCTCGCGTCCCTGCCGGTGCTGCCGGAACACTGGTGGCGCGACCGCGATTTCGCCAACGGCGGCGGTTTCGAAGCGCCGCTGGGCAGCGGGCCGTACCGCGTGGCGCGGATCGACAACGGCCGCAGCATCACCTTCGAACGCGACCGCGACTGGTGGGGCAAGGACCTCGCGGTCAACCGTGGCCGCTACAACTTCGACCAGTTGCGCATCGAGTACTTCGGCGACACCGATGTCGCCCGCCAGGTCCTGCGCGGCGGCGGCTACGACTACAACCGCGAGTTCTCCGCCACCGGCTACACCATCGGCTACAACGGCCCGGCCCTCGACGACGGCCGCCTGCAACGCGCGCACCTGGCCAAGGACATGGCGCAAAGCGCCCAGGGCTATGTGTTCAACCTGGAACGCCCGATGTTCCAGGACCGCCGCGTGCGCCAGGCCATCGCCCTGCTCTGGGACTTCGAATGGAGCAACCGGCGGATGATGCGCGACCTGTATATCCGCCAGCAGAGCTACTTCGCCAACAGCCCGCTGGCTGCCCGCGAATTGCCGGACGCCGACGAGCTGAAACTGCTGGAGCCGCTGCGCGGAAAAGTCCCCGATGAAGTCTTCATCCAGGTGTTCGAGGCGCCGAAAACCGATGGTTCCGGCTTGATCCGCGACAAGCAGTTGCAGGCCCTGGCGCTGTTGCAGGCGGCCGGCTGGCGCCCGGACGGCGACCGCCTGGTGAATGCCCAGGGCGAGCCGCTGAGTTTCGTCTTCCTCAATGGCCAGAACGGCCTCGAACGCTTGCTGCTGCCGTGGAAACGCACGCTGGCGCAGATCGGCATCGACATGCAGATACGCCGCGTCGACGCCGCCCAGTACGTCAACCGCCTGATGGCCCGCGACTACGACATGATCGTCACCGGCTACCCGGTGTCGCCCTCGCCGGGGCTGGAGTTGTACAGCTACTTCGGCTCGGCGGCGGCCAACGATCCCGGCTCGAACAACTTCATGGTGCTCAAGGACCCGGTGGTCGATGGCCTGATCGACGGCCTGGTGCGCGCCGCCACCCAGGCCGACATGCAACGCCATGCCCATGCGCTGGACCGGGTGCTGCAATGGAATTACTACTGGATCCCCAACTATTACCCGCCGGGCACCTCCAGCGTCTGGTGGAACCGCTTCGGCCTGCCGAAAATCCCGGCCGCCAATGACCCGGCCCTCGACACCTGGTGGGAAGTCAGCCCGACCCCGCTGACCAACGCGCAAATGGCCGAACGCAGCGGAGCCGCGAAATGACCGCCTATATCCTGCGGCGCCTGCTGCTGATCATCCCGACGTTGCTGGTGATCCTGCTGGTCAACTTTGTCATCGTCCAGGCCGCCCCCGGCGGACCGGTGGAACAGGCGGTGGCGCGCCTGCAAGGCATCGGCGGCGGTGCGCCAGGCTCGTCGTCGCTGCAGGTGGATTCGCGGGCCAGCCGCGGCCTCGACCCGGCCCTGCTGGAAACCATCAAAAAACAATACGGCTTCGACAAATCAGCACCGGAACGGCTCTGGCTGATGCTCGGCAACTACGCCCGCCTCGATTTCGGCGACAGCTTTTTCCGCGGCGCCAAAGTCACCGACCTGATCCTCGACAAGATGCCAGTGACGATCTCGCTCGGCTTCTGGGCCACCTTGATTACCTACCTGGTGTCGATCCCGTTGGGTATTCGCAAGGCGGTGCGCCATGGCAGCGCCTTCGATGCCTGGAGCAGCAGCCTGATCGTGATCGGCTACGCGCTGCCGGCGTTTCTCTTCGCCCTGCTGCTGATTGTGCTGTTCGCCGGCGGCACCTCGCTGAACTGGTTCCCGGTGCGCGGGCTGGTGTCGGAAAACTTCGCCGAGCTGAGCCTGATCGGCAAGGTCGCCGACTACTTCTGGCATTTGGTGTTGCCGGTGGGCGCGCTGGTGATCGGCGGTTTCGCCACCCTTACGCTGCTGACCAAAAACGCCTTCCTCAACGAAATCACCCGCCAGTACGTGGTCACCGCCCGCGCCAAGGGCCTCAGCGAGCGCCGCGTGCTCTACGGCCATGTGTTCCGCAACGCGATCCTGCTGGTCGTCGCGGGCATTCCGCAGGCGCTGATCACGGTATTCTTCGCCGGCTCGCTGATGATCGAAGTGATCTTCTCCCTCGACGGTCTCGGCCGCATGAGCTACGACGCGGCGGTGAGCCGGGACTATCCGGTGGTGTTCGGCTCGCTGTTCATCTTCACCCTGTTCGGCCTGCTGATCCGCCTGCTGGGTGACATCTGCTACACGCTGGTGGACCCGCGCATCGACTTCGCGACGAGGGCCCGCTGATGTTTCGCCTGTCGCCGCTGAGCCGGCGCCGCCTGCAGAATTTCCGCCGCAACCGCCGTGGCTGGTGGTCGCTGTGGATCTTCGCCGCCTTGCTGACCCTGAGCCTCGGCGCCGAGCTGATCGCCAACGACAAGCCGCTGCTGCTCGGCCACCAGGGCAGCCTGTATTTCCCGGCGTTCAAGCGCTACACCGAGCAGCAGTTCGGCGGCCAACTGCCGTTCCAGCCGGACTACCGTAGCCAGTACGTGCGTGAACTGATCGAGGGCGACGGCGGCTGGATGCTGTTTGCGCCGGTGCCGTTTAGCGCCGACACGCCCAACTACGATTTGCAGGTGCCGGCTCCCAGCCCGCCCAGCGCGAGCAACTGGCTGGGCACCGACGACCAGGGCCGCGACGTGCTGGCGCGGGTGCTCTATGGCACGCGTATCTCGATCCTGTTCGCCCTGGCGCTGACCGTCATCAGCACGCTGATCGGCGTCACCGCCGGCGCCCTGCAGGGCTATCACGGCGGCTGGGTCGATCTGATCGGCCAGCGCTTGCTGGAGGTCTGGTCGGGGCTGCCGGTGCTGTACCTGCTGATTATCCTCAGTGGCTTCGTCGAGCCGAATTTCTGGTGGTTGCTGGGGATCATGGCGCTGTTTTCCTGGCTGGCGCTGGTGGACGTGGTGCGTGCCGAGTTCCTTCGCGGACGCAACCTGGAGTACGTGCAGGCGGCGCGGGCCATGGGCCTGCCGGACCGGCTGGTGATCGTCCGGCACATCCTGCCCAACGCCATGAACGCCACCCTCACCTACCTGCCGTTCATCCTCACCGGGGCCATCTCGACCTTGACCGCGCTGGACTTCCTCGGCTTCGGCATGCCCGCCGGGAGCGCCTCGCTGGGCGAGCTGGTCAACCAGGGCAAGCAGAACCTGCAGGCGCCGTGGCTGGGTTTCACCGCGTTCTTCGCCCTGGCGCTGATCCTCACCTTGCTGGTGTTTATCGGCGACGCCCTGCGCGAGGCGTTCGACCCACGGGCCTGATCACCTTTTTCTTTGACGGAACACCTCATGCACGACAGCGACAGCCTCAAGGACTACCAGCGGGTGCGCCGCCTGGCGATCAAATCGCTGTTCGAAATCATCGAGCAGTCCAGCGAAGGCACGGTGATCGTCGACCGCGACGCGCGGATCGTCTGGATGAACGAGCGCTATGCCCGGCGCTTCGGCCTGACCGACGCCAGCGCCGCGATTGGCCAGCCGTGCGAACAGGTGATCCCCGGCAGCCTGATGCGCGACGTGGTCACCCAAGGCCGCCCGGCGCTGCTGGACATGCTCGACACGCCGAAAGAACCACTGGTGGTGATGCGCCTGCCCATCCACGATGCCGGCGGCGCGGTAATCGGCGCCATCGGTTTTGCCTTGTTCGACGAATTGCGCAGCCTGTCGCCGCTGCTCAAGCGCTACGCCAGCATGCAGCAGGAGCTGGCCTCGACCCGCTCGCTGCTGCGCGCACGCCAGGCCAAATACAGCTTCAACCAGTTTATCGGCACCAGCGCGCAAAGCCTGGAAGTCAAACGCCGCGCCCGGCGCGCGGCGAGCAGTGATTCGGCGGTGTTGCTGCTGGGCGAGACCGGCACCGGCAAGGAACTGCTGGCCCACGCCATCCATGCCGCCTCACCGCGGGCGCACAAAGCCTTTGTCAGCATCAACAGCGCGGCGATCCCGGAAACCCTGCTGGAAGCCGAGTTCTTCGGCACCGCGCCGGGCGCCTTCACCGGCGCCGAGCGCAAGGGCCGCGCCGGCAAGTTGCAGCTTGCCGAAGGCGGCACACTGTTCCTCGACGAAATCGGCGACATGCCGCTGCCGCTGCAAAGCAAGCTGCTGCGGGTGTTGCAGGAAAAGGAATACGAACCGGTGGGCTCCAACCAGATGCTGCAGAGCGACGTGCGCATCATCGCCGCCACCTCGCGGGACCTGCAGGCGGCCATGGCCCGGGGCGAGTTCCGCGCCGACCTGTATTACCGACTGAACGTGCTGCCGATCGAAGTCCCGGCGTTGCGCGAGCGGCTGGACGATTTGCCGGCCTTGAGCGAGACCATCCTCGAGGAACTGGGCAGCCGTCATGAACTGGAACACGACGCCCTCGCCCTCTTGGGCCGGCATGCCTGGCCGGGGAATATCCGCGAGTTGCGCAACGTGCTGGAGCGGGCGACGTTGCTGGCGGATCAGGCGCGGCTGGGAGTGACGGATATCCAGTCGGCGCTGGGGCCGTTGCAGCCGCTGGCGGTGGTGGATGCGCCGGTGCAGGGGTATCGCGAGGCGTGCGAGGCGTTCGAGCGGGAATTGCTGCAAAACGCGCTGGCGCGGTGTGCCGGGAATGTGCCGGAGGCGGCGCGGCAATTGGGGCTGGGGCGGTCGACGTTGTACAAGAAGTTGGTGGCGCTGGGGATTTCGTCTCCATAAAGAGACTTATGTCTCTTTTTTGGGATTGGACTTTCTGGCCCCATCGCTAGCAAGCTAGCTCCTACAGGGAATCGGGTGCCCGAGTCCCCTCTGTAGGAGCTAGCTTGCTAGCGATGAGGCCCTCAAACCCTAAAAAATTCTCACTTAAGAGACAAATTCGTCCACCCAGACCAAACAACAAACCTTTCCCCTTACAAATCAGCCACTTAACCAATTGGCACGATTCCCGCTATCTCCTTGAACCCAACAAAAACAAGATTCACCAAGGAGACACTCGATGAGTGTGATCATTGCCCTCGCAGCCCTGGCGCTGCTGATGCTCGCTGCCTATCGCGGTTACAGCGTCATCCTGTTTGCCCCCATCGCCGCCCTCGGCGCTGTCCTGCTCACCGACCCGTCCGCCGTCGCGCCCGCCTTCACCGGGGTGTTCATGGAGAAGATGGTCGGCTTCATCAAACTCTATTTCCCGGTGTTCCTGCTCGGCGCGGTGTTCGGCAAGCTGATCGAGCTGTCGGGCTTTTCCCGCTCCATCGTCGCCGCGGCGATCCGCCTGCTCGGCACGCGCCAGGCAATGCTGGTGATCGTGCTGGTCTGCGCCCTGCTGACCTACGGCGGCGTGTCGTTGTTCGTGGTGGTGTTCGCGGTCTATCCGTTCGCCGCCGAGATGTTCCGCCAGAGCAACATTCCCAAGCGGCTGATTCCGGCGACCATCGCCCTGGGCGCGTTCTCCTTCACCATGGACGCCCTGCCCGGCACGCCGCAGATCCAGAACATCATCCCTAGCACCTTCTTCAACACCACGGCCTGGGCCGCGCCGTGGCTGGGGCTGATCGGCACGCTGTTCGTGTTTTGCAGCGGCATGCTTTACCTGCAACGCCAGCGCAACAAGGCCCAGCGCGCCGGCGAGGGCTACGGCACCGAACTGCGCAACGAGCCGGAAACCGCTGACGACCTGAGCCTGCCCAACCCGCTGCTGGCGCTGTCGCCGTTGCTGCTGGTGGGCGTCATGAACCTGCTGTTCACCCACTGGATTCCTGAGTGGTACGGCAAGAGCCACAGCCTGCAACTTCCGGGCATGGCCGCGCCGGTACAGACCGACATCGCCAAGCTCACCGCAATCTGGGCGGTGGAAGCAGCCTTGTTGCTGGGCATCCTGCTGGTGCTGGTGGCAGGCTTCAAGGCGATCAAGAGTCGTCTGGCCGAAGGCACCAAGAGCGCGGTCGGCGGCGCCCTGCTGGCGGCGATGAACACCGCGTCGGAATACGGCTTCGGCGCGGTGATCGCCTCGTTGCCGGGCTTCCTGGTGCTGGCCGACGCCCTGCGCGCGATTCCCAATCCACTGGTCAACGAAGCGATCACCGTGACCCTGCTGGCGGGGATCACCGGCTCGGCATCCGGCGGCATGAGCATCGCCCTGGCGGCGATGTCCGACAGCTTCATCGCCGCGGCCAATGCCGCCAATATCCCGCTGGAAGTGCTGCACCGCGTGGCCGCCATGGCCAGCGGCGGCATGGACACCCTGCCGCACAACGGCGCGGTGATCACCTTGCTGGCGGTGACCGGCCTGACCCACCGCGAAGCCTACAAGGACATTTTCGGTATTACCCTGATCAAGACCCTGGCGGTGTTCGTCGTGATCGCCACTTTCTACGCCACCGGCATCGTTTGAGGAGCCACACATGAGTCTTCACGGAAAAACCGCACTGGTCACCGGCTCCACCAGCGGCATCGGCCTGGGCATCGCCAAGGTCCTGGCCGCCGCCGGCGCCAACGTGCTGCTCAACGGCTTCGGCGACCCGACCGCGGCGCTGGCCGAAGTCGCCGGCCATGGCGGCAAGGTCGCCCATCACCCGGCTGACCTCGGCGACGTCGCCCAACTCGCAGCGCTGTTCGCTTACGCCGAAGCGGAATTCGGCGGCGTCGATATCCTGGTCAACAACGCCGGTATCCAGCATGTCGCCCCGGTGGAGGAATTCCCGGTGGAGCGCTGGGACTCGATCATCGCCCTCAACCTCTCGGCGGTGTTCCATTGCACACGCCTCGCCCTGCCGGGCATGCGCGCGCGCAACTGGGGGCGGATCGTCAATATCGCCTCGGTGCATGGCCAGGTCGGCTCGGTGGGCAAGGTCGCTTATGTGGCGGCCAAGCACGGTGTGGTCGGGTTGACCAAAGTGGTCGGCCTGGAAACCGCGACCACGCCGATCACCTGCAACGCGATCTGCCCCGGCTGGGTGCTGACGCCGCTGGTGCAGAAGCAGATCGACGACCGCATCGCCAACGGCGTCGATCCACAACAGGCGCAACACGATCTGTTGGCGGAGAAGCAGCCATCCGTGGCCTTCGTCACGCCGCAACATCTGGGTGAGCTGGTATTGTTCCTCTGTAGTGAAGCCGGCAGCCAGGTGCGCGGCGCCGCCTGGAACATCGATGGCGGCTGGCTCGCCCAGTGATCGACAGGGCGAGCGACGCCCGCGGCTGACCGGCATGACTGACCCGAAAAACCTGCAAGGAGCCGCTATGCGCCCGCTTTCCCTGACTGCCCTGTTCACCTTGTCGCTGGCGATCAGCCCGTTCGCCGTGGCCGCCAGCCTCAAGGATGTCGCCCCCTACCCGGAAGCCGAGAAAGGCTTCACCCGCCAAGTCATCCACCTGCCCGCCCAGGAAGACGAAAGCGCCTTCAAGCTCGAAGTGCTGGCCGGCAAGGAACTGCTGGTGGACTGCAACCGCCAGCGCCTCGGCGGCACGCTCGAAGAGAAAGATCTGCAAGGCTGGGGCTATCCCTACTACCGGCTGGAAAAAGTCTCCGGCCCGGCGTCGACCCTGATGGCCTGCCCCGACAAGAGCAAAACCAAAGCCTTCGTCCCGGTGATCGGCGACGGTTTCCTGCTGCGCTACAACAGCAAGCTGCCGGTGGTGGTTTACGTTCCTGAAGGGGTCGAGGTTCGCTACCGAATCTGGTCGGCCTCCACCGAGGTGAAAAGCGCCAGCGTCGAATAAACTCAGAACAGGCCGTTGAACAAGGGGAATCGGCATGAACGATGTGCTCTGGCGCCCAAGCGAGGCGCGTATTCAGGCAAGCCACATGGATCAGTTCCGCGGCGAGATCAATCGCCGGTTCAACCTCGGACTGGCCGACTACCACGACCTGCACCGCTGGAGCATCGAGCAGCGCCCGGCCTTCTGGCAGGCGCTGGCCGAGCGCTTCGGCGTGCGCTGGCAGCAACCTCCCACCCAGGTGCTGGAAGAAGGCCCGCGGATGCCCGATGCCCGCTGGTTTCCCGGCGCCACCCTGAATTTCGCCGAGCACCTGCTGCGCCGCCGTGATAACGCCACGGCACTGGTTTCAGTCCGCGAAGACGGCCAGCGCGTCACCCTCACTTACGCGGCACTGGCGGCCGAGGTTGCCGGTCTGCAACGGGCCTTCAAGGCCATCGGCATCGGCGTCGGCGACCGGGTCGCGGCGTGCATGCCCAACACCTGGCAGACCGTGGTGGCGATGCTCGCCTGCACCAGCCTCGGCGCGATCTGGTCCAGTTCGTCGCCGGAGTTCGGCACCCAGGGCATCGTCGAGCGCTTCGGCCAGATCGAGCCGAAGCTGCTGCTGGTCTGCGCCGGCTACCAGTACGCCGGCAAATCCCTGTCCCAGGTGGACAAGATCAACGAGGTGCTGGCGGCCCTGCCCGCCCTCGAACAGTTGCTGGTGGTGCCATACAGTCAGGACGATATCTGCCTGGACGCCTTCCACACCCCGGCCCGCACCGGCCTGTGGCACGACTTTTATCAGCCCGGCGGCGAGCCCGAATTCGTCGCCCTGCCCTTCGATCATCCGCTGTACATCCTCTATTCCAGCGGCACCACCGGCGTGCCCAAGTGCATCGTCCACAGCGCCGGCGGCGTCTTGCTCCAGCACCTCAAGGAACACGGGCTGCACAACGACCTGCGCGAGGATGACTGCCTGTTCTACTACACCACTTGCGGCTGGATGATGTGGAACTGGCTGGTCAGCGGCCTGGCCCTCGGCGCCACGCTGGTGCTGTATGACGGCTCGCCCTTCCATCCCGGACCGGAACGCCTGCTCGACCTGATCGACGCCGAGGGCATCAGCGTCTTCGGCACCAGCGCCAAGTACCTCGCGGCCCTCGAACACGCCGGCCTGCACCCACGCCACAGCCACCGCCTGGAGCGCCTGCGCCTGTTGCTGTCCACCGGCTCGCCGCTGTCGCCGCACAGCTACGATTATGTCTTCCGCGACATCAAGGATGATATTTGCCTGGTTTCCATGTCCGGCGGCACCGATATCGTCTCCTGCTTCGTCCTCGGTAACCCGACCCTGCCGGTGCGCCGCGGCGTGATCCAGTGCAAGGGCCTGGGCATGGCCGTCGAGGTGTGGAACGACCAGGGCCGGCCGGTGCTGGACGAAAAAGGCGAACTGGTCTGCATCCGGCATTTCCCGGCGATCCCCCTCGGTTTCTGGAACGACCCCGACGGCGAACGCTTCAAGGCCGCTTATTTCAGCCAGTTCGACGGCGTCTGGTGCCAGGGCGATTACGCCGAGGAATTCAGCAACGGCAGTCTGGCGATCCATGGCCGCTCCGACGCCGTGCTCAACCCCGGCGGCGTGCGCATCGGCACCGCGGAGATCTACCGTCAGGTGGAAAAGGTCGAGCAGGTAGTGGACAGCATCGCCATCGGCCAGCAATGGCAACACGACGTGCGCGTGGTGCTGTTCGTCCGCCTGGCCGACGGCGTACAACTGGATGACGCCCTGCAGACACGGATCCGCAAGATGATCCGCGACAACACCAGCGCCCGCCATGTCCCGGCGGTGATCGTCCAGGTGGCGGACATCCCGCGGACCATCAGCGGCAAGATCGTCGAGCTGGCGGTGCGCAACGTGGTTCACGGCCTGCCGGTGAAAAACACCGACGCCCTGGCCAACCCGCAGGCGCTGGAGCATTTTCGCGACCGCATCGAGCTGCGCGATCAGGCATAATCGCCGGCTTTTACCCGCAACCCCGAGGCACCCGCATCATGAAAGCACAGGCCCGACACATCCTCGTCAAGACCGCAGAAGAGGCCGAGCAGCTCAAGCAGCGCATCGCCAAGGGCGAAGCCTTCGACGTGCTGGCGAAGAAATACTCCACCTGCCCTTCGGGCAAGCGCGGCGGCGATCTGGGTGAAGTACGTCCGGGCCAGATGGTGGGCGCGATCGACCAGGTGATCTTCAAAAAGCCCCTGCGTACCGTGCATGGTCCGATCAAGAGCAAATTCGGCTATCACCTGGTGCAGACGTTCTATCGCGATTGAGCACACTACAACATGGGGGTGCAGTTACCCGGCGTCGCGCAGTTGAACCACATTGTTCTGCTTGTCCAGCAGATCGCAGCGCAACTTGCTCACCAGGCTGGAAATGGCGCGGCTGCTGTTCAACTGCTCGACACGAATGCCGTTCACCTGCAGGTCGACGCGCTGGCTGCGGTCGAACAACTGCACAGTCAGCGAATGATCAGCGGCCAAGGTGCAGCGGCAGCGAACCGGTAAAAAACTCTTCTCGACGATATCGCGCAGTTCCAGCGTAGATAGCATGTCCATGACTCCCTGACTGTTGAAGGACTGCAGCTCCGAGCTCGCAGTGCGTCTTCAAGGATAGGCCAGCGCCTTGTTTGGTCTCAGAACATTTCCCAATAAGGCATCGGGTTTTTCCGCTCACCTGATATTTCTGGCCTGCATCGTCCTGGCAAATCGTCTATCAACGCCCCGCTGACCTCAGATAATTATCTCCGGATGAAGAGACCCGGGTTTTTATGGCCAAGGCAAATACACAACCCTCCAGATAAGGCTTGACCTCGGCCCAGGATTTCTTGTCGGCAAAAAGACCTCTTAGCCTCTTCCCGGCGTCAACCACATCAGGATCATGTCTCATCAGCGTTTGCCTGGCGCTTTCGCTCGCATCGTCATCCTTGTGCTTGCCATGGTCCTGCCCCGCATAAGAGTGAAACTCTCTGATTCGCCCGAAGACCGCCTGTGTGCCGTCCGCGCATTTTTCCCCATTGATTTCTTCACGACGGTCCACGTGCCCTTCGGCAAAACTGTCCTGGACAAGGTGCATCAGACTGCCGAGTGCCACTTCGTTGACATGAGCCCGCAGCCACGGGCGACCTACGGTGAACAGATCCTGCACCGTCTGGTCATTGCTGAAGTGCCGCTCCCAACCCTCGATGGGAATGTCCTTCAAGTAGGTTCCGAGCGAATAGGTGCCGTCCGCCACACCCCATGCGAACTCAGCCCACATCAGGATCTCAGCGCGAGTGACCTCTGCTGGCACCCCGTCCTGCGAAGCCATGGCGTGGAGAAATTGCAGATCACCAAAATGCGAACGGCTGATGTAATTGCCCTTTCCCATATACGCCTGCGGGTTGCTCGCACTCTCCTCCTCGGCTTTGTTGAACAGATTGATCCAGCAGCGCGTCTGGGTGATGAAGCCAACCGAGTATTTGCCATTGCAGCCGCGTGTCTTCCCGTCTTCGAGGCTGGGCATAAACACCGGGTCATCATTCCAGCGCACGCCTGCGATCACATAGGGGCCAGCGTTCTCCAGATCCGGCGTATTGCAATATTTCCAGTCACCATCGCAGCCGAAGATTCGCTGGGTCAGTGCTTCATGCGCAGGATCGGCAAAGCTGTGTACTGCGGCGTCAAGGAACGGGACGGACGCTTTATAAATGACCCCCTGTGTCCTGGCCATTTCCCGTTCAGCAACTGTGCCGTTGGGAGAAAGCTGGAATGCGTGAGCCTGAAGCGCACAAACCGCTACAGAAAAGAAGCCAGCGGTTTGTCCCATTATTTTGATTGTCCGCTTCATCAATACCGTCCTGGAAAAGTGGTAGCACCATGACGCCGCCGGCACGTCATGCCTGAGCTTGATTGCAACTAGATTGCGGCGAAAAGCCATCAACGCAGAATAGCTCGGCACCTTGAGGTGTCGAGGGCAGGCTCCCCAAGGGGAGCGCATCGTACAGGCCAATGAATGGCGGCCCGGAAGGGCCGCCGTCGAGCACATCTCAGCCCCGCCGCGCCGCCAGCAACCCCAGCCCCGCGCAGCTCAACAACCCGGCGCTGACCCGGTTGAACACCCGCCGCGGCCCGGGCTGGTTGAACCAGCGTTGCAGGTAGGCGCCGAGCCAGGCGTAGATGCCGATCGCCAACCATTCCAGCATCAGGAACATCACGCCGAGCCAGAGCAGTTGCTCGCTGACCGGCACGGGGCTGTCTATCACGACGAATTGCGGCAGGAAGGCGGTGAAGATGAGGATGGCCTTCGGATTGCCTGCCGCGACGAAAAACTCCTGCCGCGCCAGCCGCATCACCCCGCCGTTGCGCTCTCCCACCAGTCCGCTCTGCCCGACCGGCGCCCGCCACAGTTGCCAGGCGATGTAGAACAGGTAGAAGGCCCCCACCACCTTGATTACCAGGAACAGGTATTCGCTGGTGTGCAGCAGCACCGCCAGGCCCAGCGCTGCCAGCACGATCATCCCGGCGAAGGCGAACAGCCGGCCGACGCCCGCCACGCAGGCGGTGCGCAGGCCGTAGCGGCTGGCGTTGTTCAGCGATAGCAGGTTGTTCGGGCCGGGGGCCATGTTCAGGGCGAAGCAGGCGGGGATAAATAGCGCAAGGGTGGCGAGGTCCATGACAGGCTCCTGTGGGTGATTGCCAAGCTTCCCCGGCGCGCTGGCCCACCGTCAAGTACGGTGAAGCCAACGCGTCATTCACCTGCCGCGGCACTCACCACTGATGCGTGTAGCTCGCTGTCAGCACCGTGCCCGGCGCCGGCAGGTGGCTGGTGTTGGTGCTGTTGCGCATCAACTGGCTGTACAGCGGGTAGTAGTCGCGGTTGAACAGGTTCTGGATGCCGACGCTGATCTGGTCATCGGCGCTCAGCCGGTATTGGCTGATGAGGTCCACGGTGGCATAGCCGTCGACCTTGCGCCGGCCAAAGCTGGCAACGCCGTCGAGGCGATAGTCGTCGCTGTCGAACCAGGTCAGCTGGGCACGGTGGCTCCAGTCCTCATCAGGTTTGTACTGCACGTAGGCCGTGACTTTCAGCGGCGGGATGCGGTAGCCGGTCATGTCTTGCCAGTCGCCGTTGTCCGGTTTCTCGCGGCCCTTGAGCCAACTGAACGAGCCGCCTGTGCCCCAGCGCTCATCGGCGGTCAGCCAGTCGGCGCTGCCTTCGACGCCGTAGATGCGCTCCTGGGTGCGGGTGAGGATCAGGCCGTTGTTGAAGCTCTGCACGTCTCCCAGCTTGGAGGTGGTGTAGAACAGCGCGAGGCTCGCCAGGGTCTGTTCACCCACGGCGCCACGCCAGCCGAGCTCGTAGTTGTTGGTCTTGACCGGCTCCAGGTTCGAGGAGTCGATATCGAAACCGCGTCGGGCGTTGCGTATCTGCACGCCGATGTCCGGCAACTGGAAGCCCTGGCTGAAGGCCGCGTACAGCGTCTGCCCCGCCACTGGCGAGTAGCTGAGGCTGATGTTGGACAGCAAGGCGTCGTAGTTGACCTCGCCGCCGGCGACGGTCACCGGCGAAGTAGCCGTGGATTCCGAGAGCGGCACGAAGTCGTCATAGCGCGCCGTGGCGTACTCGTAGCGAATGCCGCCCTCCACCGACCATTGCTCGTTGAACTTGTGCTGCAACTGGGCGAAGCCGCCCAGGCTGCGGGTGGTCAGGTCGGGCATGTAGCTGAGTTTGCCGATCTTCTCGAAGACCCGGCCGCCGCTGGCGTCGAACACCCGTGGGTCGAAGATATCGATGGGCATGTCGCTGCGTTCATGGTTGAAGTCCGCACCCCACAGCAGTTCGGTGTCGCCGGCTTGGCCCAGCGGCGTGCGCAGGGTCACGCGGCTACCGAACACTTCGCTGTTCTGCGTCACCTGGTCGACATTGCGCCCGCGCGTGGCCACGCCGCGGGCGTCGAACGGGGTAAAGCGGGTGAAGAAGTCACGGTAGTAAATCTGCGCGTTGAGCGTACTGCCGAGCACATCGGCGTGGGCGTATTCCAGGTTGAGCAAGGTGTTCTTGATCTGGTTCTGCTCATCCAGCGACAGCCCGGACAGCGGCTGCGCCGCCACCGAGCCAGGCGGCAGGCGTGACACGGAGGGATCGGCGGTGTAGTCGGTGTCCTGGTCGGCGTTGTAGTGGCTGGCGGAGAGCTGGATGCGCTGCTCGTCATCGATGCGCAGGCCAAGCTTGCCGCCGATGTTGTAGGCGTTGGCATCGAACAGGTCGCCCTGGCTGGGCTCGGGGGCAATGCGTTTGCCGTTGGCATCGTAGGACGCGCCGATATGCCGGGCACCGAAGTCCAGCGCGTAGTCCACCGGCCCTTGCGCGCCGGAAAAATGCTGCTGCAACTGACCGCCAAGGCCGTCGCGGCCCAGCCGGCTAAGGGGCGACACCGCCGTCAGGCTGGTCTCGGCGCGGGTTTCGCCGCCCGCCGGGCGAGTGGTGATGGAGATGATGCCGCCGGTCGCCCCCGCGCCGTAGATCGCGCTGCTGCCGCGAATCACTTCGACACGCTCGATCAACGCCGGGTCGATGTTCGCCAGGTTGCGCGACGAGTCGCGGTTGGTGTTCAGCGGCACGCCGTCCACCAGCACCAGCATCGTTCGTCCACGCAGGGTCTGGCCGTAGTCGGTGATGGTGCGGCTGGAGTCGGCCATGCCGGGAATGCTCTTGGCCAACACTGTTGCCAGACTGTCCGAGCCCTGGCGCAGTTGCTCCAGTTGCTCACGCTCGATCACGTTGACCTGACGGGCTTGCGGCACCAGGTTGCTGCTAGTCCGGGACGAGGTGATTTCCAGGCTGGACAGTTCGACGGCAGCACCCGCGCTGGCCGGCACTTCCACAGGTTCCGCGGCGCCCGGCACGACGATGAAGGTGTGCTCGTCACGCTCCTGCGCCTTCAGGCCGCTGTTGTCCAGCAGTTGGCGCAAGGCCTGCTCCAGGGTGTAGCGCCCCTTGAGCGCCGGAGCCGCCTTGCCCGCGGTCGCCTCGCCAGCGAAGAGAATCTGCGCATTGGCCTGGCGCGCCAGGGTGTTGAGCGACTTTTCCAGCGATGCCGCCGGCATGTCGACCTCCAGCACAGCGGACTGGGCCAGGACGAACGGACTCGACAGCAGGCCGGCAACCAGTAATGACAGGGGCAACGGCGCGCGTAAAAGGGACTGACTCACGTACTGCACTCCACGAAATAAGGGGACATGGAGATAGCCGTCACCCGCCGCGCACAACCCTACCCCGTGACGACATTATTTTTTCACCCGCGCCGTGATCAGCACCGAACTGTCGGCGGCAGTGTTCACGGTCAGCGGCAGAATTCCCGGCAGCAAGGCCAGCAGCCGGTCGACATGGCCGCTGTCGAACACGCCGGACACCGGCAGACTGTCCAGGCCCGGGCCGCCGAGGCGTATCGGCTGCGCGTGATAACGCTGGATGACGCCGATCACTTCGGCCAGCGGCGTGCTTTCGAAGATCAGTTGACCGTTGCGCCACGCCCCCACCTCACCGGCGTCGGCCCGCGCCACCGGCTCCAGTCGCCCGTCATGCACACGCACTTGCTGGCCAGGCCCAAGCAGGCTGGACGCCTCGCCAGCGCGCACCGCGACCCGCCCTTCGGCGACGGTGACCCGCACATCGCTGGCCTGGCGACTGACGTTGAAACGCGTTCCCACCACCCGCACCTGCGCGGGCCCTGCGTCCACCAGGAAAGGTCGGTAGACCCTCGGCGACACCTCGAACAGCGCCTGCCCACGGCGAAGTTCGCTGCGGCGGCTGAGCAGGTGCCAACTGACCGTCAGCTCGCTGGCACTGTCCAGCGCCACCTGGCTGCCGTCGGCCAGTTGCAGGGTCTGCCGTTGGCCGACCTGAGTCAGGTAATGCTCGCTGTGATACGCCGGATCGAGCCAGGCCACTCCCGCCAACAGCGCCAACGACAACAGGCCGACGTGGGTCGCCTTGAGCCGCTTCGTGCGTGGCGCCGGGTCGGGCATCGGGAAGCGCTGCTTGAGCGCCTCACGCAGTTGGGCGATGGCCTGGTCTTCCTCGATGTACTTGCCCGGTTTGGGGTTGCCGCTCATGAAGCCACCTCGCGGCCCAAATACTCGCGGCAGGCGGCCATGCCCAGGCGCAGGTGTTTTTCGACGGTCTTCAGGGAAATACCGAGACGTTCAGCCACCTCGGCTTGCGGCAGTTCATGGATCTTGTGCATGACAAACACCATCTGGCAGCGCGGCGGCAGGTGCTCGACGGCATGGATCAAACGCTCCAGGGTTTGCGCGGCGTCCAGTTGACGCTCATGGCTGGCGATCCCGGCATCCACCTCGGGCAACTCAGGCACCGCGACAAGCCAGGTCTGGCGGCGGCGGTCACTGCGGTAGCGGCTGACGGCGTTGTCATGGGTGATCTTGCGCAACAACGCCAGCGGCGTGCGCACGCCCTCTTTCTCGTGCTTTTCCAGCAGTTGCACGCACACGTCGTGGACCACTTCGCGAGCGAAGCCCCGCTCACCGAAACGGCGGCGAACATGCTCCACCAGTTCGTCGTAATGACGAACCAGGGTGGACAACAACGAGGGTTTCGGGGGATCGGCCTGCACGGTGACCTGCACGGGGAAACAAGGCCCGGGGTGGGCATTGGGTGCAGGAGTATAAATGCGAATCTATTTCATTTGAATAGGTTTGTGTCGGGACGGGTGTGCTGGCCGAGTGCTGAGTGCTCACTCCGACTTCTTTATCTCGATCCACGGCGCCACCGGGCTGAAGCGCGCTTCGATCCAGTGCTTGAACGCCAACACCGTGGCCGCAGGAAACCGCGCCGATGGCCGGACCAGAAACACCCCACCCGTGGGGTCCAACTGCCAGTCCGGCAACACCCGCACCAGGCGCCCGGCGGCCATATCGCGGCTCATCAGCCACTCCCCGGCGCCAAGAATGCCGGCATCATCACGCGCAGCGGCGAGCAGCGATTCACTGTCGTTGGCAGTCAGGCTGCCTTTGGGCGTCACCGTGTGTTGCTGGTCCCCGGCATACAGCCGCCACTGCGGAAACGATGCCAGCCCGCTGAAACGCAGGCAATTGTGTTCGGCGAGTTGTTGTGGCGAATGCGGTACGCCGTGGCGTTGCAGATAGCCCGGTGAAGCGCAGAGGATCCTTCGGTGATCGCAGAGCTTTTTCGCGATCAGGCGGTTGTCGTCCAGTTCGCCGATGCGGATGGCGATATCGAAGCCTTCCTCGATGATGTCCACCAACCGCTCGCTGTAGTCGGCGACGATCGACACCTGCGGGTACTCGCGCAGGAACGCCGGCAGCATGGGTCCGATACACAGCCGACCCATGGCCGCCGGCAACGCCAGGCGCAAGACGCCGCGCACTTCGCTCGCCCCGGAAATCGCCTGTTGCTCCGCCTCGGCGATCATGCCGAAGGCCGCGCGCAGGCGTTGTTCCAACTTCTCGCCGACAGGCGTGACGCGCACCTGCCGGGTCGAGCGCTCGATCAGGCGCACGCCTAGGCGTTTTTCCATCGCTGCCACGCGCTTGGACACCACCGTGGGGTGGCGTTGCAGCAGGCGCCCGGCGGCGACGAACGAGCCTTGCCCGGCCACGGCAAGAAACGCCGCGATCTCGTCGCTGTGGGTGTTGTCCAGTACATCGCTAGTCATGGTGTAAGAATAATCGCTCCGCTAGATCGCCCGTTTTCCAGATCGGCGTGGGCCCGCGCCGCATCGGCCAGGGCGTAGCGGCCCCAGATCCGCGGCGTGATGATACCGGCGCTGACCGCCGCCAGAACATCGGCGGCGCGTTCCTGGTATTCCGCGTGGGTGGCGGTGTGGGCGGCCAGCGATGGCCGGGTGATGAACAACGAGCCCTTGCTGTTCAGCGTGGCCATTTCCACCGGCGCCGGGGCGCCGCTGGAGGCGCCGAACGACACCATCAGCCCGCGCGGGCGCAAGCTGTCCAGCGAGGCGTCGAAGGACACCCGGCCGATCGGGTCATACACCACATCCACCTTCTTGCCGTCGGTAATGCGGGCGACCTCGGCGGCCAGCGTGGCGGGGTCGAACACCAGCACTTCGTCACAGCCGAGCGCCCTGGCCTTGTCCACGCTGGAGGGCCGCGAAACCACGCCGATAACGAACGCCCCCAGGTGCTTGGCCCACTGCGCCATGATCGAGCCCAACCCGCCCGCCACGCCGTAGAGCAGCAGCGTGGTGCCCGGACCTACTGGATACGTCGACTTGAGCAGGTACTGCGCGGTAATGCCCTTGAACAGCACCGCCGCGGCGTCCTCCGACGACAGCGAATCCGGCAACTTCACCAGCCGCTCGGCGGGAAACAGCCGGGCACTGGCGTAGGCCCCCAGCGGTCCGGTGGCGTAGGCAACGCGATCACCCTCGGCCACGTTGCTCACCCCGGCGCCGACCCGCACCACCCGGCCAGCGCCTTCCAGCCCAAGGCCTCCGGGCAACGGCAGCGGTGCCGCGCCCTTGCGCTGGGTGACATCGAGGAAGTTGACGCCGATGGCGTCCTGCTCCAGCCAGACTTCGCCAGGACCAGGCGCGGCTCCGTCGACCGTGCGAAGCTCCAGCACCTCAGGGCCGCCTGTCTGGTTGATCCGAATTGCTGCCACCATTGCCATGCTCCTTCGCCCTAATGCGGGCCTGCGTTCACGATGGGGCGAAGTATGTGAACTGACGGAATAGGCAACAAGATAGCCGGTTTGCAGTTCATTGCTGCACGGATTGCAGCAATGAACAGTTGAACCCTTACTGTTTGTCCTGGCCGGTGTAGGGAATGTCGCAACGCCCGCTGGAGAAGGCCTTGCAGATATAGGAGCGACGCGGGGTGACCATGTTGTAGCGTTTGGCGACGTCATAGTCGCCCGGTCCTACACCGTGACCGCACTGGTAGGCCTGCCATTGCTGGCCTTTGATCACCGGGCCACCGACAGTCGGCGTGCCGCCCGAGCAACGCTGCCGCGCAAGGGCACTTTCCACGGTGGGCTCGTCGACCAGCGTCTGATTGTCCAGGGCGCCATTGCATTCCCACATTTTGCTTTTCTCGGATTGGCGGCAGATCGCCAGCGCCTCCTCTTGCACTGCGCCCCACTGGCTCTTCTGGCCGCCTGCGTCAGTAGATGAGGTGCCGCCTTTCTTGCCCGGCGCCGTGCTCGATCCGCCCGAGCTGGAACCCGCACCAGAATGTCCGGCACCGCCACTGCCCTGCTCGGTCTGCGCACTCGCGACCTGCTGGCCCGCGCCACTGGTGCCGTCCTTGAGGCAATACGCCGCGCCGGAACCGGCGGTGACCGTGGTGCCATTGGGATTGCGGGCAGGCGACGAACCGGCCGGGCATTCTTCGCGCCACGTCGGCAGCGTTACGTGCTGCGGCACGTACTGGACGATCTGCGGCTGCGGCCGGCTACTGGCGGAGTTGCTGGCAGCGGCCGCTGCCGTGGCTTGATCCTGCCGGGCCTGTTGGCGGGCTTCGGCCTGCAACCGCGACTGTTCCTGCGCATCGGCGCGGGCCTGCTGTTGCTGTTGCTGCTGGCGTTGTTGCAGCTCGCGCTGCTGGGCGCGCAGGTTTTCCCGCTCCTGCGCCTGGCGGCTCTGGTCCTCGCGGATACCTTGCACAGCGGAGTTGAAGTTGCTTGCGTCGGAGCCCTGGGAATAGCTGTCGCGCTGGATTGCAGCCATCAACTGGGCCTGGCGCTCCGGCGACAACTGCCCGCCACCGCCCAGCGCAAGCCCGGCGGCCATCGCCGCGTATTTGTTGCGCTGGTCCTGGGCTGCACGCTCCTCGGCCAGTTCCTGGGCACGGACGGCCCGTTCCTCGGCAATCCGGTCGGCTTCTTCCGCTTCCTTCTGCTCGCGCCGGGAACGTGCCTCGGAGGCGACCAATTCCTGCTCCATCTGCAGGTTGTCGCGGGTCAGTTGCAGTGCGGCCTTGTCCTGGGCGTTCTTCGCCACGCGCTTGGCCTGGGCGATGTATTTCTCGGCGCAGTCGAAACTCTGTTGCTGAACGCAGGCGTTGGCCTTGGCATTGCGTTCGAGGAAGTCCTGATGGTCCAGCTCATCGAGTTGCGCGAGCTGGTCGAGCATCTGCTGTTGCTCGGCGGTGGAAGCGGCCATCGCCGGCGCTACCGCCGACAGGCAGAGCGCAAGGGCAAATCCGCGGGTTGTTCTTGTAAGCATGGGCTGTCCTGCCGGCTAGGGGCGAAGTTGTCGGAGAAATACGATGTTGTCGAGGGTGTCTGCCCGGTAACGGGTCAGGCGGTTCAATTGTTGCCACTGTTCGCTGCCGTCGTCCGCGACCGTCAACATGGCCTCGGTCAGCAGGCGGCGGGCCTGTTCTGAGCGGCACTGCGCGGCGAACGCGGGAAGATCAATGAAGCGGTCGGCACTGTCGGGAATACCCGAGGTGCGCCGTGGCGGGCCGATGCGTTGGCGCAACGGGCGCAGGAAACAGGCTTCGAAGATCTCACCATGGGCCGGGTCCAGCACCGTGGCCCGTGCCGAGAAATCCTGCCGACGCAGGTACTGCGCCGCCTGCCCAAGCAGCAGCCGCTGGCTGCTGAACAAGGCGTACTCCTCCAGCATCAACTGTGCGTCGAGGGCGCGCGATTCCGCCGTCAGGCGCTCGGCGTAGGCCGGGTCTTGCAGCGCAGTGCGGCGGATCTGTGGCGCAATCTCGATGTAGTCCCGCAGGCTGGAAAACCCCTCGCCGGGCATGTGCTGCCGAACGCGGGACAGCGCCTCGTCGTAGAACGGCCGGGTGCTGGAGAAGTAGAAACCGTCATGCTCCGCCTGCTCCAGCGAGGCCAGCGCGGCGCCTTCGGCCAACGGGCTGTCACGAAGTGCGGCGAACAGGGTGTCCGGGCGCAGGAAACGCTCGGCCATGTCTGGATTCTCGGCGTACTCGCGCCAGGTCGCGCGCAGCGCTTGCTGCAGCAGGGTCGCGCAGTTGCGGGTGAAAAAGTCGTAGCTGCCGGAAAACTGCCAATGGATCTGCGCCATGTCGCGCACCAGCGCCTGTCGCTGCCCGGCATCCAGGCGCAACGGCAGGGAATACAGCTCGCGGAACTCACCGATGGCGTACTGCTCGTAGCTGTCCATGAAGCGGCTGGCGAACAGGCGAGCCTGGTATTCGCCGCCCAGCGCCTTGAGCACATCGAGGGTGAAGTCGTCGACATGGGCCTGGAAACTCAGGACCAGGTGCTCCGCAAGGTTGCTGTCGCAACTGGCCGGCGAGCTGTCCGCAGCGGGGCAAACCACCAGGCGCAGCGCCACATGGCCGAAGCGCGAGGCCGGGCTCGGGCTGTTGCCGGCAAACAGCAAGTGCACCGCGCTGACCCGCGCCGGATCGATCCAGACCACCCGCACGCCCTCGTCCGGCGTCTGCACGGCAAACGGCACGCTCGCCGCGCACGGCGCCGGCGCTGCTGCGGCAACGCCCTGGCGCAGAAACCACGCGGCGTAAAGCGGCTGGCGACAGGCATAGGCCGGATCGTGTTGGTAGCGTTGCAACTGGTGTTGGTAGTCCGCAGACGAAGGCGCCGCTGCGCCGGTCGCCACGGCGGAAACCGCGGCGAAATCCGGGTCTACCGCCTGTGGCTTGAGCGCACAGCCCGACAGCGCGAGCACCGCGAGCAGGACAAGCAGCGGCCTCATTGGCTGGCGAGGACCGCTTCCTGGCGTTGCGCCGCGCGGGCGATCATCGAGTCAGGGTTGCCGAAGGTCGCGGGGCGCATGACCGCTTCGCTGCGGATGCGCATTTGCCGGCTGGTGACGCTGGGGCTTTCGATGACGCCGATAAACAGCGAGGTGGGCACCAGGGTGGTACTGGAGGTGAACATGCCCGGGTCGTTGAAGTTGTAGTGCTTCACGTCATTGAAGAAGCCGTTGGCCTGCAATTGCTGGTTCAGCGAGGTGTCCTTGGCCCGCTGGCGCCAGGCGGCGGCCTTGACCGGGTCCTGAGGGACACCATTGCCGGACTGGTAGGCATTGGCGACAGCGTACATGGCAGCCACATCACCACCGCTAGCGCGTTGCACGGTGGCGAGGAATTCGTCCTGGGCGACCTTGAGTTTTGCCTGGGTCGCCATGGTTCGCCAGTGCTCGGCCTTGGTCGGGCTCTTGTCCACGCCCTGCCCCGCGTCATACAGCGCGGCCATGGCGTTCATCGAATCGACGTCGCCGTTCTGCGCCGACTCCAGCACTTGCGCGGCGTTCGCCTGGGCCTTGGCCTTCACCGCGCCGGCGGTGAGTTTCGGCGCCGACAGTTCGGCGTCCACCGATTGCGGGCGACCGTCCACCAGGGTGACTTGTTTCTCGAAAACCTGTTCCTTGTCGCTGCCTACCGTCTTGACCACACGCACTTGGTAAGTACCCGCCGGCATCGCGGTAATGACCGGGCAATTGCCCACCGCGTTGTTATCAATCGATACGACCGCATCGCTATCTTCATCAGCGCACGTCACGCGCAGCAGGCTGTCCGCGTGGGCGAACGAACTTGCCAGCATTGCCACACAGGCAAACTGTTTGATTGCGAACTTCATGCTGCTCCCCGAAATGAAAAAGACCCTGACGGCCCCGGTTTTATTGGATTTTGGCGGAGCATCGCACTGGCTAATAGCACTTGGCTACATATTTCGTAACAACGCTGAAAAAGCCATCAAACCTATTGAAAACACAGAATCTCTGGCGGCGGCAATTTGGCGAAAAAGTTGTTGGAACAGTCAAACTTTTCGGGTTTGATTTCTTCGTTTCGGGTGGCACTTGCGTACAAAATCCGTTTGCGAGCGCGGTCAGGTTTTGTTACTTGTCTGGAACAAGAACCTGAATCGGAACGCCCTATGTCGCCTGTTACAACGGAAGTCTTCTGGATCGAAACCCCGCAGGGTCGCCTGTTCGCCCGGCGCTGGTTCGCCACTCCCAACGTCTCGGACAAACCGGTCATCGTGCTGTTTCATGACTCGCTGGGCTCGGTCGAACTGTGGCGCGACTTCCCGCAGCAACTGTGCGACGCCACCGGGCTGGACGTTGTGGCTTATGACCGGCTCGGCTTCGGCCAGTCGGCGCCTTATCCGGGCCACCTGCCGCTGACCTTCATCCAGGACGAAGCCGAGCGCTTCTTCCCGCAACTGCGTGAAGCGCTGGGCATCGAGCGCTTCATTGCCTTCGGTCACAGCGTCGGCGGGGCCATGGCCAGCCACTGCGCCGCAAACAACCCACGCGATTGCCTGGCGCTGATCACCGAATCGGCCCAGGCCTTCGTCGAGGACCGTACGTTGCAAGGCATCCGCACCGCCAAGCAACAGTTCCAGGCGCCCGGTCAACTGGAGCGACTGGGCAAATACCACGGCGACAAGGCGCAGTGGGTGCTGGATGCCTGGACCGAAACCTGGCTGTCGGCGGCTTTCAGCAACTGGACCCTGAAACACAGCGTGGGCTCCGTGCACTGTCCGCTGCTGGCACTGCACGGCGATCTGGACGAATACGGCTCGGTGCTGCACCCGCAACGTATCGCCGCGCTGGCCGGAGACCGCGGCGAAGCGGTGATTCTCGAAGGCTGCCACCACGTGCCGCACCGCGAGGACTCGGCGCGGGTTCTTGCCAAGGTCATCGACTATCTGGGGCGGATCGGCTGAGCGATTTCCAGCGTGGCCAGGTCCAGCAAGGTGAAATGCCCCTTGGACCAGCCACCGGTGTCGATATGCCAGACATTGCCCAGCACCCGTACCGCCTGCTGCGGCGTGTGCCCCACCAGCAAGGCGCGCAGGCCCTCGACACCGCGCGCGTCTTCATCGCGCAAGCGCTGCCGCGACCATTGGCAGACCTCCTGCACCTTCGCTGGCACCGGCGTCTGCTCCAGCAGCGGCAACAGGTCTCGCCAGCGCAGGCACGGACAATCGGCGTGGAGGATGCCGACCGGGCCTTGCGCGGTGTCGACTTCCAGCGCCAGCGGCAGCAACGCGAAACCCTCGCCGAAATGCGCTTGCCGCGCCGGGGCCAGATCGAGAAACCAGGCACCGCCGGCAGCCCGGTACATCGCGTAATCCAGCCACTCGCCACGCACATGCGATAACGCCAGGGCTTCGTGATTACCTTGCACGGCGTGAAACCAAGGCTGCGCCAGCCACTCCAGGACCTCTTCGCACTCAGGCCCGCGATCGACGAGATCACCGACGCTGAACAGCCGGTCCCGCGCCGGGTCGAAATCCACCGCCTCCAGCGCCTCGCGCAGGCGGGAAAAATGCCCATGCACATCACCGACGGCCAAGTCCCGCCCAAGTGGATTGCGCGCTACACGAACAACAGTGTTCATCGCCTCTCTCCTGCTCCATCCGAGGATCACGGGCGTACAATAAACGCGGCTGCGCTTCGCAGTCCTGCGCTCCCGGAGGTGTCATCATGCGCCTGGCCCTGACTTTCGCCACCCTCGTCATGCTGGCTTTAAACAGCATGGCCTACGCGGCCTCGCCGAGTGTCCAGGTCAACTTCATCCAGCCGGAGAAATTCCGCGACGCCAGCCTCAGAAGCAACGGCTACGAGCGCGGCGCCGACGAACAGGTCATGAAAGCACTGCGCAGTTATCTGGAATCCCTTGGCACGCGCTATCTGACTGCCGGACAGACGTTGCGCATCGATATCCGCGATATCGACCTGGCCGGACGCTACGAACCCTGGCAAACCAACGCCAACTCGGTGCGCTTCATGCGCGACATCACCTGGCCAAGCATCGACCTTCACTACACCCTGCAACAACAGGGGCAGATAGTGAAGCAGGCCGACGTGCGAGTGGACGACAAGTTCTACCTGCAACGCCCCGGGCGGGTAGGCACAAGTGATCAGTTGTATTCGGAAAAGGCGATGCTCAACGATTGGTTTCGTAACCTGGTCAAGCCCTGACGCAGCGCGGTTGCGTGCCGACGGCTGGCACCCGGCCAGTTCACCAGGGTGCTGCTACACTGAATTCGCTTACAGGAGGAATGAGTCATGTCCGACAAAGACATCAAAACCCTGCTGACCGTCATCAACCATCGGCAAGACAAGCTGGCCAGTGCCTGCAAGGACATTGCCGACTGGATCGACCGTCAAGGCGATGACCCGGTAGCCGGCAAGATCCGCGAAAGCCTGCGGGCTGTCGAGGCTGACGAAGTGCTGGTCAAACGCACCCTGACGAGCCTGCAACTGGAGCGACCGCTACCGCGCTTCCGCCCCTAGACTGAGGGTTGCTCACCAGTCCTCGTGATCCTCGTCGTCCAGCACATCGAGGCCGTATTCCTCGTCTTCGTCCTCGACGTCGTCGAACATCGGGTCGGCCTGGGTTTCGCGTTCGTCATCGTCATGAAATTCATGGTCGAGCAGGTGGTCATGCTCGGGTTCGTGAATATCGTCTTCATCATGCATGGGAAGTTTCCTGCTGCGGGTACGGATTGACCGCGCCTGTATAGGCCGTCGCTGTCATGCCGTCAACGGCGTGTGGTCTGCCGGCAACAACGATTGCTTCATCTGCACCAGCGCCACGCGATGGCCGGCCGGGTCCTGACGCTCCTCGATGCCGAACGGCACGAAGCCCAGTGCCGGGTAGAGCAACAAGCCGGCGGTGTTGTGATTGAAGCAGGACACTTTCATTTCCCGCGCCTGATGCCGACTGCGCGCCACCTCGATCATCTGCTGAACCAGGTAACGTGCCACGCCCCGTCCACGCGCGGCGGGCGAGACCAGCACATTACCCAGCGAGCAGGTGCCGCCCTGCTCCCACTGGTAGAAGTTGGCGAACGCCAGCACCTCGTCGCCCTCGACCACCACCGATGAGTCGCTGCGCTGCGCGATGGCCGCGGTCATTTGCTCGGGCGTCACCGGAAACGTGCACTTGGGAAAGAAGAAAAACGCCTCGTCGGCGGTCTGGGCGAAGCGGCACACGGTTGGGATATCGCTGGCCTGCACGGGGCGGAAACTCAAGGTCACAGCTAGTTGCCTCAAGACGGATGGCTAGGTGCCACGGCAAGTCAGTTAACTACAGCGGCGAAGCCCTGTAAACGCTGGGCAATTGATCTGCGCCGCTCTATCACAGGCAATTCGCGACTAGTGTAAGACCATGCGCCAATGTCATTACGTCAGCGCTAATGATAATATTTCGCAATTCAAGGACGTTCAGCCTACAGGCAGGGACATGCAGGACAAGTACGAGATTCACTATGTAAAGAACGGCCTGAAGAAGGTCGTCGTTACCGATCGCAACGGCATGAGCTGGCTGGAAGCCTGGAAAGCCGCGCTGCTGATCGACGGCGCCTGCGTCGGCGCCACCGTGGGCCTGCGCTGCATCACTGACGCCATCGCCCGCGCCGAAGAAAATGGCATCAGCAAAGTGCGCTGGAACAAGGCCAGCCACACTGCCTCCTGGAGCGAACGTGCGCGGATGAACGAGAGCAAGCTGCTGGTCAAACAACTCGATTGAGGCGTCAGTCGCCGTCGGCCCGCAGATTGCGTAGCGGTACCCAGCCGGATTCGGCGTGCCGATCACACCAGACCCAACCATTGAGTTGCCGTCCGCCCAGCAACCGCTGGCCCACCTCGACCTCCAGCTCCCGCGCCGTGTAATCCTCCCGCGCCACGCCCTGTCCCGGCGCCAGCATCCGGATCACCTGCGCCGGCACCCAACCGCCACGCTGCCCTGCGGTTTCGCAGAAATACCAGTGTTCCCAACCTTCATCGCCCTCATAGGCCTCGCCCACCTGCAGCGAGGTACCCTCCGTGAAGGTGATGGGTTCGGGGAACTCGCTGCGATGGGGCTCCATAACAATGAATTTCAACCAGGCCTCCTTGCCTTGGCGACGGGCCTGCGTGTCAGGGCTGCCAGAGGATCTTCACGCTGGTGGAGTTGGTGGCCAGGAACGCAGGGTGCTTGCGCGAATTTTCTTCGGCTTCGAGGAAGGTGTTTGCATTGCCGATGCCCTGGCTGCAGATGCCGAACGCCTCCTTGACCGTCTCGGGATTCACGCCCTGGCTCAGCAGGTACTGCTTGAACTGCTGACCCACCGCTTTTCCGCGCTCGGCGGCATTGCTGACCGTTGCGCCCGGCAAGGCGAATGGCGTGCTCAACCAGTAACTACCGCCGCCGGGGATGAGTGTGCCGGGCATCGCCATGGCATAGCAGTAGATAAGCGAACCCGTCGCCGCGTAAATCGGCGGTGGCTGGGTGCCTGCCAAGGTCGCGACAAGGGTGATGCTGCTGCGGTTGCGCCATAGTTTCAGGGTCACCGGAGTGCCCGCCTTGTTCGAGGCAAGGTAGGCGATCAACTGGGTGGTCTGGTCGAACACCTGGCCATTGATGGACTGGATCACGTCTGCGGCCTTGATCCCGGCTTGAGCCGCAGCACTTCCCGGGATGACACCGGTTACCAGCACGCCGTGGCTGTCGGGCAAGCCCAGGTCCCGAACCAGGACGTCGTGCAGCTTGTCGGCAGGAAGCAACGAGGCACCCAGCCAGCCCCTTCCGGACGTTGGCGGAGCGACATTGACGGTAAGTGGCGCCCCATTTGCAGTGGACGCCGTATTGGTGGCAGGCACCGTATTTACAGCCGGTGCCGGTGCCACTGTCGCAGCGACTTGGGCCTCGGCCGGACAGCCTTTTTCCGCCTTGACCTGGCGGATGGCTTCCAGCGCCGTCGGCACGATATTGTGCTCGCCGGGCTCGCCCAGATTGGTTCTCAGCGCCCCGTCGGTGACGTCCAATTGTCGACAATCCTGCCCCCTGTACATGTCCTTGAGGGGGGTCAGGTGGTCGATAGGCTCCGGATCATCCGGCGTATAGGCGGCCTGGGCCAGGGTCAGGCCGATGCCCGCGGGATCGAGCATGCAGCCATGCAGGCTGGACAATGCCGCCCCAACGGCCAGTAGCCGAACACCTTTTACCAGCAGATTCGCCATGTTCCTTGCCCCGCACGCGATGATTGTCACAGAACGATAATGGCAAGATGCCTTATGTCAATCCGTTTGCGGTGAAATACCCCAAATGGCCGGCCGTATTGTTTCTCGCGAGCCTCCGCCTTGCTATGGTGATGCCCCTCGATAGCAACCCAGGACGCGGCACGGAATGGACTCATGGAAAACGCTGATCATCGCCACCCTGGTAATGCTCAGTCCTCAAGCCCTGGCGGATGAGAACAAGGGCTCGTACGACAGGTCGATGCTGCTGGTACTGCTCTCCCCAACCTTCCTCGTTTCAGGAACCACCGGGCTTAGCGAACTGGCGGTGCACAACTTCAAGCCTGCCAAGGCCGATGCCCTCGCCTTCATCGGCTCAAGTGGAGAAATCCGGGGGGCGCAGTTCGAACAAGCGACTCGCTACTACCACGCGGCCTACGCCCCGCCACACATGACCGACGAGCAACTTGCGCTGGCAATCGCAACAACGTTTTGAACTTACTCGGCAAACGACTCTGGCTGGGCAACCTTCAGGTATAGAAAGCACCCTCTATGCATGTCGTCGGTGAATTTATCGGCGACTGCCATTTTCTTCTCTTTCGTGCTTTCTATGGGGTAGTCTTCGGCCATCTTGGTGAACTTTCCCCTCATCTTTTCATGGATATCGGAATACGCTTCATAGGCATATGACAGCGGCGTACCCATTTGCCTGCTGTACATGATAGCGGCAGCATCCATCGCCCCTGCCTCGCAGAAATTCCGCTCAGCCGCATTGAACTGGATGACGTCGCCCTTCATATACCAGGACCACGCATTGGTACACGTCATGAGGGCGGCACCGGCCAACACTACGGATACCCTGTTGATCTTCATGATGTGGTCCTTCACTGCAAAACCGCGATGCTAGCAGACTGAATTACTCAAGGAGCACCAGCATCTTCCCTACACTTTCCGAAGCCTGGAGGCCATGTTCCAGAGCGACACGGCAAGCACCAAATAAATCGGCGTTGCCGCCAAGTACCAATGGTTTTCGGTGAACCCCTTCCAGACAACCACGGCGCCGGACAAGGCCGACAGCACTGCTCCAACGGTGAACGCCCAATACTTAACCTTACTCATCCATTCCTCCTATAGGCCAGGGCGCGACGGTATCAGGGAGAGGGGTGAACCACAAATGAGCGACTCTCATTAGCGATGATGCGGGCGCAACATTCCAGTGAAAGCCCTTTCCATAGTTAGCTTACAACTCGACCTGCCGGATCAATAACCCGGGCAAACGGATACTTCGCCCTCAACCGAGAAAGCTCCTGCATACATCCCATTTCGGAGCCATAGGTTTTAGTTTGCCACTGCTGATTTGCAGAGGATTTGTACTGCGCTTGATAGTTAGTCGACATGGGAGCGTCCTTGGCAAAAGGCTTGTATAGCACAAAGCCTCGATCCCCCGTTCCACCCCATACTGAAAGCTAAATAATGCGCCTGAGGGATGCAACGCTGCACCGCATGACCTCCAAGTCGGCGGGCCTGGTCAGCCCTTTCGTGCTTCAACCGAGCAAAGGTGGGCTGTGGATCAACGAGCCAGGTGTTACAATCCGCGCCTTCAAATCAGCGCTCAAGGCGCTGAGCATCCGTGAACGCCGTCAGTAAGACACCCGCCACACCTACGCAACCACGTGCCTGATGGCCGCGATGAACCCTGGGCTCATCGCGAATCAGCTTGGGCACAGCGTCTGGATGTTGCCTTCTACCTACGCGAAATGGATCAGCTCCTCGTCTGACTGGAGGGAGCTGGAGAAGCTGCCGCCTAGCGTCGAATTGGCCCAAGATTGGCCCAACGCTGACACGAGCGACTAAATACACCTCTGGAACCCCCGCAGGACAAGCACTTGATTTCTACCGCTAATATCACCATGCAGTTCGGCGCCAAACCTCTGTTCGAGAACGTCTCGGTCAAGTTCAACAACGGCAATCGCTACGGCCTGATCGGCGCCAACGGCTGTGGCAAGTCCACCTTCATGAAGATTCTCGGTGGCGATCTGGAGCCGAGCGGCGGCCAGGTCATGCTCGAGCCGAACACCCGCCTCGGCAAGCTGCGCCAGGATCAGTTCGCCTACGAGGAGTTCACCGTGATCGACACGGTGATCATGGGCCACGAGGAGCTGTGGAAGGTCAAGGCCGAGCGCGATCGCATCTATTCGCTGCCGGAAATGACCGAGGAAGACGGCATGGCCGTCGCCGAGCTGGAAACCGAATTCGCCGAGATGGACGGCTACACCGCCGAATCCCGCGCCGGTGAGCTGCTGCTGGGCCTGGGTATTCCGCTGGAACAGCATTTCGGTCCGATGAGCGAAGTCGCTCCAGGCTGGAAGCTGCGGGTGTTGCTGGCCCAGGCGCTGTTCTCCAATCCGGAAGTGCTGCTGCTCGACGAACCAACCAACCACCTGGACATCAACACCATCCGTTGGCTGGAAAGCATCCTCACGGCGCGTAACAGCACCATGATCATCATTTCCCACGACCGTCACTTCCTGAACAGCGTCTGCACCCACATGGCCGACCTGGACTACGGCGAGCTGCGCCTGTTCCCGGGCAACTATGACGAGTACATGACCGCCGCGACCCAGTCCCGCGAGCAGTTGCTGTCGGACAACGCCAAGAAGAAAGCCCAGATCGCCGAGCTGCAGACCTTCGTCAGCCGCTTCTCGGCCAACGCCTCGAAAGCCAAGCAGGCCACCTCCCGCGCCAAGCAGATCGACAAGATCCAGCTGGCCGAGGTCAAGCCGTCGAGCCGGGTCAGTCCGTTCATTCGTTTCGAACAGACCAAGAAGCTGCACCGCCAGGCCGTGACCCTGGAGAAAGTCTCCAAGGGCTTCGACGGCAAGCCGCTGTTCAAGGACTTCAGCTTCACCATCGAAGCCGGCGAGCGCGTCGCGATCATCGGCCCGAACGGTATCGGCAAGACCACCCTGCTGCGCACCCTGGTCGGTGAAATGACCCCGGATGCCGGTGCGGTGAAATGGACCGAAAGCGCCGAAGTCGGTTACTACGCCCAGGACCATGCCCACGACTTCGAAGACGATGTCAGCCTGTTCGACTGGATGGGCCAGTGGACCCAGGGCGAACAAGTGATCCGTGGCACCCTCGGCCGCATGCTGTTCTCCAACGACGAGATCCTCAAGTCGGTGAAGGTGATCTCCGGGGGTGAACAGGGCCGCATGCTGTTCGGCAAGCTGATCCTGCAAAAACCCAACGTGCTGGTGATGGACGAACCGACCAACCACCTGGACATGGAATCCATCGAGGCGCTGAACCTGGCGCTGGAGAACTATCCGGGCACGCTGGTATTCGTCAGCCACGACCGCGAGTTCGTTTCGTCGCTGGCAACCCGCATCATCGAGCTGAGCGCCACCGGCGTGGTGGACTTCAGCGGCACCTACGACAATTACCTGCGCAGCCAGGGCGTCGTGGTCTGATCCTCGCTTAGCGGTAATACAGCGGGCCGGCCCGTCCCATACAGCGGGAACGGGCCGGCCCGCTGTTGTTTTCGGCTGCCGATTCATTCGTTAGCCTGCTTTCTTTTCTTCCCGCCTGCCGCCATGATGTAACGCTTCAACCGCTTGCCTGCGAACGAAACCCCATGCCTGCTTCACCCTCCGCGACGCCCACAACGCCCTCGGTCACCCTGCAGATCCTGTCGATCGTTTTCTACACCTTCATTGCCTTCCTCTGCATCGGCCTGCCGATCGCGGTACTGCCGGGCCATGTCCACGATGTGCTGGGCTACAGCGCGATAATCGCCGGCCTGACCATCGGCATCCAATACCTGGCGACCCTGCTCAGCCGGCCGATGGCCGGGCGCCTTGCCGACAGCCTCGGCACCCGCCGCACCATCGCCTATGGCCTGGCCGGGATAGGCGTCAGCGGCCTGTTGACCTGGGGCTCCGAGCTGTTGGTCAGTGTGCCGTTGGCGAGCCTGACCCTGCTGCTGGTGGCGCGCGTGCTGCTGGGCATCGCCCAGGGTTTGATCGGCGTCGGCACGCTGAGCTGGGGCATTGGACAGGTGGGCGCCGAACACACGGCGCGGGTGATTTCCTGGAATGGCATCGCTTCCTACGGCGCGATCGCCATCGGTGCGCCAGTCGGCGTGTTGCTGGCGCAGGAAACCGGCTTCTACAGCATCGGCCTGGCGTTGACCGCGTTGGCCGTGTTGGCGCTTTTGGTGATTCGCACCCAGCCATCGCTGCCCGTCATGCGCGGTGAACGCCTGCCGTTCTGGGCTGCGTTCGCTCGCGTGGCGCCGTGCGGGGTGGCGCTGACCCTGGCCTCCATCGGCTACGGCACCCTGACCACCTTCGTCACGCTCTTCTACCTGGAGCGCGGCTGGACCGGCGCGGCCTGGTGCCTGAGCGCCTTCGGCGTGTGCTTTATCGTTTCCCGATTGATGTTTGTGAATGCCGTCAACCAGTGGGGCGGCTACCGCGTAGCGATTGCATGCATGGCGGTGGAGACGCTCGGCCTGACGCTGCTGTGGCTGGCACCGTCGCCGCTGTTGGCGCTGCTCGGTGCGGGGCTGACCGGCTTCGGGCTGTCGCTGGTGTACCCGGCGCTGGGGGTCGAGGCGATCAAGCAAGTGCCGCCGACCAGTCGCGGGGCCGGGCTGAGCGCTTATGCAGTGTTCTTCGATCTCGCCCTGGCGATCGCCGGGCCGGTGATGGGTGCGGTCGCGGCCCATCTGGGTTACGCCTGGATTTTCTGTGTGGCGGCGCTGCTGTCGCTGCTGGGCGTCGGCCTGACCCTGACGCTGCTACGCCGCTCGCCCCCTCACTGATCGGCGGTATGCAGTCCCGCGCGACTGGGCACGCCCAGCGCGCGATTGAAGAAGTGCGACGTTTCGGACTGTAACGACAGGTGAATACCCACCCGATCAACGCCGTCGGCATCGGTACATAGCGCCGCCATGCGCTCGCGCTGGGCTGCGTCACAGGGCGACATGAAGACGAAATGCCCAGCGCCGGCCAGCCGCCGGTAGTTGGGCGTGACCGGCAGCTTGCGCGCCAGGGCCTCGGCGTTCTTGTCGATGGCCAGCAACTGGTCGTGGTCACCGCTGTAGATCAATGACGGCACCTTCACCTCGGCCAGCGCTTGGCGACCGAACATCAGGCTCAACGGCGCCATCAGCACCAGGGCCCTCACCCGCGGATCGGCCTCGGGCAACAAATCGTCGCGGTCAGCGACCAGTTCGCCGTGGCGTGTGCAGGCGTCAGCATCCAGCGGACGTTCCTCACAGTAACGTTTCAGTCGCTGAAGATCGGGACGTGCTCCGGAAAGAATCAATGCGGTTTCGGCACCCGCCGAATACCCGATCATGCCCACCTGTTCGCCGCTGACATAGGGCGCCAGCAGTGCGTCCTCCAGCGTGGCGCTGATCGCAGCGCTGATTTGCAGCGGACGGCCATAGAGGTTGCTCAGGGTGCCGAGTCGGCTGTGGTCCTTGGCGTTGTCGCCGGGATGGACCGCCGCAACCACCACGAAGCCGCGCCGCGCCAGGGCGCTGGCCAGGTCATGCAAGGCCAGGGGCGTGCCGGTGTTGCCGTGGGACAAGGCGAGCAAGGGAAAACGGCCCATCACCACCGGTGCTTCGGCGGCGACATTGAGGCGATAACCGTCGATCCGGCGCCAGTGCGCCAAGCCGCTCGAGGGGTAGAACACCAGCACCTGCATGGGCTGGCCGTCCAGCGGATCGGGAATGCTCATGCGGTGCAGGCCGACGTTCCACTGTTGCGCCGGCTCGGCCTGCACCACAAGGCTGCAGCACAACGCACCGAGCACCAACAACGTCCGAAGAACCTGCATTTGCTTTCACCTTGACCCAATGGCGATGACCCGCCTAATGCAAAGCATAGAGCGGGCCACATTGGTGCAGATGAAAGCTCGATGAAACTCCTGACAGCCAGGGCGGGCATCTACTGCCCGCGAAGGCCGGAGACTCAGGCCGCGGCGAACAGGTCGTTGGCGATCTGAGCCTGGGCAGCCTGCAGCGCATTGTTGCGTGGCTCGTCGCCGTAGGCCAGACCGTGGGCGCGGACGAATTCGATGTCGGTGATGCCGATGAAACCGAGGAACACCTTGAGGAAATCTTCATGGCCGACACCAGTAGGCTGACCGACATGCAGACCGCCCGCGGTGGAGACCACGATCACTTTCTTGTTACCGCACAGGCCTTCCGGGCCGGTTTCGGTGTAGCGGAAGGTCTTGCCGGCGACAGCAATGCGGTCGATCCAGGCCTTGAGCTGGCTGGCGATGCTGAAGTTGTACATCGGCGCGCCGATCACCACGGCGTCAGCGTCGAGAAACTCCTGCAGGGTATCGGCGCTCAGATTGGCTTCGTGGGCCAGAGCGGCGTCGCGTGCTTCTTCCGGAGTGCCCGCGGCCAGCAGGGTGGCGGAGGAGAAATGGCTGATGGCATCGGCGGCCAGGTCACGGTAGACCACCTGGACCGATGGCTCGGCGGCTTGCCAGGCCTGGACCACTTGCTGGCTCAGTTGGCGCGAAGCGGAGTTGTCGCCGAGGATGCTGGAATCGATGTGCAACAGTTTCATGGGGCTCTCCTGAATGAGGACCACTGGTCGGCGGTCACGATGGAGACAATCCTAACGGCACAACCAATAGCTGATAAGCTCGCAAAATTGCGTTAGTTCGTCCCACTGATGGAACAATCATGCAAGACCTCAATGACCTGTTCTACTTTGCCCGCGTGGTTGAAGCTGGTGGCTTCGCCGCCGCCGGGCGCCAACTGGGGATTCCCAAGTCGCGATTGTCGCGGCGGATCGCCGAACTGGAAGAGCGCCTCGGTACCCGCTTGCTGCAACGCACCACCCGGCAACTGAAGCTGACCGCCGTGGGCGAGCGCTACCTGCGCCACTGCCAGGCGATGCTGCTGGAGGCGGAAATGGCCGACGAAGCGGTCGCCAGCATGACCAGCGAACCGCGAGGACGATTGCGCGTGTCCAGCCCGGTGGGCCTGGCCCACGCCTTTCTGCCGGAGGTGATCACCCGCTTCCTGGCGCTGTACCCGCACGTGCAACTGGAAATGGTCCTGGTCAACCGCCGTGTCGACCTGATCAACGAAGGCATCGATGTCGCCCTGCGCGTGCGCGACCTGGGCGATGAAGACCCGGCACTGGTCACCCGCCGCCTCAACCGCGCGCAGATGCAACTGGTAGCCTCCCCCGACTTTGCCCGCCAGCACCCGGTCCAGCACCCGAACGAATTGGCCGTGCTACCAGTCCTCGGCGCGGTAGAGGCCGACCGGCTGGTGCACCTGCGCCTGATGGACAAGGACGGCCAGCGTGAAGAGCTGAGCCTGGAAGCCCGCCTGGGGATCGACGATTTTGTCGTACGCAAGGCCGCGGTGCTCGCCGGCCTGGGCTTCACCGCCCTGCCCTTGCTGCACTGCGAAGCCGAACTGGCCAGCGGCGAGCTGGTGCGCCTGTTGCCGGACTGGTCGATGCCCAGCGGTTACCTGCAAGCGGTCTATCCGCATCGGCGCGGCGTACTGCCGGCGGTGCGGGCGTGGATCGACCATCTGGTCGCTTCTTTCGAGGAATGTGGAGAGCGTTATGTCTGAAAAGACCCTGAATCAAGAACAGGTCGCGGAATTCTGCCTGACGCTGCCTGGCGCGCGGGAAGACTATAAATGGGGCGGCGTGCGGGTGTTTTCCGTGGCCGGCAACAAGATGTTCGCAGTGCTCGACCTGGCGGGTGCGGGGCTGTCGTTCAAGGTCGACAAGGACCTGTTCCTCGGCTACGTCGATATTCCCGGGGTTCGTCCGGCGCCGTATCTGGCCAGGGCGCACTGGATCAGCGTCGCCCCGCCCTACGCATTGGGACGCGAGACGCTTGAGGACATGTTGAGGCGGTCGCACCAGTTGGTGGTGAAGAAGTTGCCGAAGCGGCTGCAGGTGGGGTTGTTGCTGGATTGAACCGGGGCGTTGAGGCGGCGGCTAGAAGATATGCCGCCATTGGCCCAGAAACAGCACATCGACCCACACCACCTGGTGCACCAGCACGATCAGCCAGAACACCACTTGATAGGACAGCTTGCGCGTCTTGTGTCGCCACAGTTGCTGCGCCACCAGCGCGCCCGGCCAGCCGCCGAGCAGTTCGCTGAGATGCAACAGCTTTTCCGGAATACGCTGGCCCTGCACTTGCGCCTGGCGCTTGTCGTGCCAGTAGAGCCCGGCACACACCAGGCTCGCCGCTATATACAGCAGCGCGGGCAACCAGAACTGTTCGGCGAGGCCCGTTTTCAGGGCCCCGCCCAGCGGCAGCAGGCAGAGCATGGCGAACGCCAGCAGCTTGAGCCGTGGATAGCGCATCAGCCGTGGGCCACCGACCAGTCGACCACACCGAAGGCCCAGGTCCCGAGGATCACCAGGCCGAAGACGATGCGGTACCAGGCGAACGCCGCGTAGCTGTGGCTGGCGATGAACTTGAGCAGGCCACGCACGGCGATCATGGCGAAGATGAACGAGACCACGAAGCCGATGGCGAAGACCATGAAGTCGTCCGGCTGGAACAAGTCACGGTATTTGTAGCCGGAGTACACCGCGGCGCCGACCATGGTTGGCATCGCCAGGAAGAACGAGAACTCGGTGGCCGCCTTGCGCGACAGGCCGAACAGCAGGCCGCCGATGATGGTCGAGCCGGAACGCGAAGTCCCCGGAATCATCGCCAGGCACTGGGCGCAGCCGATTTTCAGGGCGTCGGTCCAGTGCATGTTGTCCACCTCGGCAACACGGATCACATGCTCGCGACGCTCGGCCCAGAGCATGATCACGCCGCCCACCACCAGCGCCGCGGCCACGGTGATCGGGTTGAACAGGTATTCGTGGATCAGATCGGCGAAGGCCACGCCCAGCACCACAGCGGGCATGAAGGCGATCAGCAGGTTGACGGTGAAGCGCTGTGCCTCACGCTGGCGCGGCAGGCCCACCACCACGTCGATGATCTTGCGGCGAAACTCCCACACCACCGCCAGGATCGCACCCAGTTGAATGATGATGTTGAAGGCCATGGCCCGTTCACCGCCGAAGTTGATCAAGTCGGCCACGACTATCTGGTGGCCCGTACTGGAAATCGGCAAAAACTCTGTCAGACCCTCGACGATGCCGAGAATCACTGCCTGCATGGCGGTCCAAAAATCCATCATTCCCCCGTAAGGCGATGCGCGTGGCATGCCCCGTTCTAGTTTTCGATACGCTTTGGTTTTTCAAGGCCCAGGCATGCGACGGCGACCATAAAACGGAAACGGCCACATTAATCGCGACATACCCTTCAGATTTGGCGCAGAAAGGCCGAAATCCTATCAGACCTGTGGGATAAACGCTGCCCGGTCGTACTAATGGAGCCAGCCGAATCAACCACTTAGCCATTGGTCGAGTAGGTGGAAGCGCTAAAGCATGCTTGGATGCTCAAAATAACAAGAACTCGAGATGACCTTCATGAAGACTTTACGCAGTATGTCGATCAGCCGGCGCCTGTGGCTCATCCTGGTGCTGGCCGTGGCGATGTTGGTGACCCTCGGGTTGCTTATGCTCAATCAGATTCACACTGACCTGTACCGGGCCAAGGCGGAAAAGACCCGCCATGTGGTCGAGACCGCCGCCGGAATCCTGACGTACTACCAGGGTCAGGAAGCCGCTGGCAGCCTTAGCCGCGAAGCCGCACAGCAACAGGCGCTGAACGCCGTGCGGGCGCTGCGTTACGACCAGAACGACTATTTCTGGATCAACGACCTGGGGCCGAAGATGCTCATGCATCCGACCAACCCCAAGCTCGAAGGCCAGGACCTCTCCGGCATCCGCGATCCCGACGGCTTCGCGCTGTTCAATGAAATGGTCAGCCTGGCCAAGACCCGCGGCGCCGGCAGCATCGACTACCGCTGGCCCAAGCCCGGCGCCAGCGACCCGGTGGAGAAGACCTCCTACATCCACTTGTTCAAGCCCTGGGGCTGGATCATCGGCTCTGGCATCTATATCGACGACATGCAGGGCGAGTTCTTCCGTCAATTGCGCGACGCCTCGCTGCTCGGTGCCGGCATCGCGGTAGTCCTGACGCTGCTGGTGCTGCTGATTTCCCGCAGTATCGTCCGCCCGTTGCAGGAGGCTGTGGAGGCCATGGCCACCATCGCCAGCGGCGAAGCCGACCTGACCAAGCGCCTGGACACCCACGGCAACGACGAAATCACCCGCCTCGGCCAGCACTTCAACAGCTTCACCGGGCAGTTGCAGCAGGTGGTCGTGCGTCTCCAGGAAGCGGCGCGAGAACTGGGCCACTCGGCCGGCGAAGTCGGTGATAACGCCGGGCAGACCCAGCAGCGCAGCGACCAGCAGTCGCAGCAGATGGAACAGGTGGCCACCGCCATCAACGAGGTGACCTACGCCGTCCAGGACGTGGCGAAGAACGCCGAGCAGGCTTCCAGCGAAACCAGCGAGGCGCAGGAACGCGCCCGCCAGGGCCAGCAGAGCATTCACGGCAGCCTGCGCAAGATCGACGAGCTGTCCGCCACCATCGACCAGGCGGTCCATGTGATCCAGGCCCTGGCCGGCCAGAGCACCCGCATCGGCAGCGTGCTGGAAGTGATTCGCGCCATTGCCGAACAGACCAACCTGCTGGCCCTCAACGCCGCCATCGAGGCCGCCCGTGCCGGCGAGCAGGGTCGCGGTTTTGCCGTGGTCGCCGACGAAGTCCGCCTGCTGGCGCAGCGGACGCAACAGTCCACCGCCGAAATCCAGGCGATGATCGAACACCTGCAAGGTCAGTCGGAAGCGGCGGTCAAGGCCATCGACGCCAGCAGCCTGGCCTCGCGGGAAACCGTCGAGCAGGCCAGCGAAGCGGGCGCCAGCCTGGATGCCATCAGCCAGGCGCTGCACAACCTGACCTCGCTCAACGCCTCAATCGCCAGCGCTACCTTGCAGCAGGCCCATGTGGTGGAAGAGATCAACCGCAGCGTCACCGAAACCGCCGACCTGTCGCGCCAGACCGCCGTCGCCGCACAGCACTCCAGCAAGTCCGGCCACGCACTCAACCGCCTGAGCGCGCATCTCGAGCAAGTACTGGGGCAATTCCGGGTGTAAAAAAACCTGCCGCTACCATCGGGTAGCGGCAGGTCCAACACTGAACAAACGACTGTTACTTGCCTGGGTTACACGGCGAAGGCAGTTTCAACGAGTCCTTGTAAGGCACCATCGGGCGAACCGGCTCGAGGTTCATGACCTCTTTGCCCGGGTATCCGACGACATGGCAATAAAATTGCTCGCGCATCGATCCACCGTTGTTGGCGTACTGCTTCCATTGCGGATCATTTTTGTGTTTTTCATACAACTCGGCATACATGCGTTCCCAACCAACTTCATTGAGTTTTTTAATGGAGCAAGTGGGGTTGGTGGTCAGCGAAAGCGACAGCGTGTTAGGCCCGAACACCGGATCATCGCGAGAAATCCACTCGCTCTTGGTGAAGTAAGGCGTGCAGTACTTCGACTCGGCCAGGTTCGCGTCGGCAAGCGCGGCGGCAGCAGCGGCCGCGGCCGCCTGGCTGGCCTGAGCCTGAGCGGGCGTCTGGGTCGGTCCTGAACCAGTGCCTGGCCCGAAGCCAGGGCTCGGTGGTTTACCTGTGCGACAAAAACCCGGGCTCGCACTATTCGCCGGAGGCGCCATCTGGTTGGCAGCACAAGAGAAGGTGGCGACGTCACTGGCATGGAGCGGAAACTTGATATTGATGATTGGTCGGTAGTTACCGGTCTTCTTCAGGTAATCCTGTTGATTTAACCGGGCAGCGGCATCGCCGCGTGAATCACTGGTGAAAAAAGCCAGGACAGCACGTTCATTGGGCTCGGTGAGGGAAAGTCGCAGTTCTGTCTGGGTCTGGAATTCTCGGTTGTTTATCAACTTGCGCGCATCCAGAAAATTCTTGAAGGCCGTGGTGCGGTCGGCTCTGCTCACGCCTTTTCTCATGTCGAAACCGCATTGATAGATGTCCTGGTAAGTCTGGTTATTATATTTATTGAAGTGCGCGAGCCACTGGGCGCCACTGTTCACGCCCATTTCCTTGCAGGTGCCTTCAATCTCTTTTGAACCCGGACTGTTGCCACGCGGCTGGCTGTCTCGACAGCCTTTGTCCGTACGCATGTCGGTCCAGGCGTCGTTCGGAAAGGCACATTGCAGATGACCGCCCTGCTTGCCCTGACAGAGAAGATCAAAGGGGGTGGTGATATAACCGTTCTGCGTCTGCATGCCAGGGTTGTCGTATTTAATGTCTTTGCGCATATAGGAAAACGCTTCGCTCTGCAGCTCCTGCGCTCTCGGGCTCGGGTTCCACACATCCCACGCCTGGCCCTTCGCGGGGTCCGCCCGGTGCGTGCCTCTGATCAGCAGGCCGGAACAGTCCGAGGCCGGATCGTCGCCACATTTATCGACAGTATTGTTGTACAGCTCCTGAACAACTTTCAGCGTTTCCTCGCAGGTTTCCGCGTTGGCCAAGGGCACCCCGAATAGCAGGGGACATATAAGTAACGGGGCTATTTTCTCGACAGTCTTTCGCATGACACACACCTCCAGAAACGATGAGTACACCGCTCATTGATTTGGCGTGAACACGACTGAATGCCACTACCGACCGCCTGCCCGGAAACTGCCACACCCCACTCTTTTGCGAAACTGACAAAAATGTCAGGTGGGTCGCCAAAAAACGGCGGCGCGCTTGTCCGCTGAAGCCATTCGAACATGAAAAAACTGCCGATATCCGCGGGATATCGGCAGTTCAAGTGGCTCAAACAAGCCTGGTCTCAATCAATGAGCGCCGTCGTTATCATTTGTGGTTGCAGTCCGCTGCGTTGACTTGCTCCTGACTGGCTTCGTTCGGCCTGATCGACTCCAGATACACCGGGTTCTTCTTGGTGTACTTCTGGGCAAGGCAAATACTCTGGCGGCGCATCGAGATGTCTTTGTCACCCCAATATTTTGCGCCTTGAGGGTCGGCCGCCAAGGCTTTCCTCTTCATCTCCGCCATCACTGCATCGGTTTTGTCAGGTCCGAATCCAAGTGCGCAGTCGTTGTAGGTGACCTCGAGTGCCTTGATCTTTTTGCCGGGATATTCCGCATAAGTGCGGTCCATCCATTTGACCGACTTGATGTAGTCGGGACATTGCGCGGGAGCACCGCCAGTGCCACCGGCTCCTCCGTCGACTTTCACAGAGTTGCAACCATCCCTGAGTGATTGCTCGTGCGAGACGTACGGCCTGACGGGCTCAAGGTTCCATGTTTCCTTGTTTCTTACCTGGAAGTCGTTACCTTGTTTATCTTTCTCGACCAGGGTTATATGGCACACCGCCTGACGCCGTAATGTCTGGTCTCTGTCGCCCCAGTACTTCGCCCCGTCTTTTTCTGCCAGGGCTTTCTGTTTCATCTCGGCAATCAGTTTCTCGGTCTGGTCCGGTCCGACCTCGCGACCGCACGCAGTAGGCGTTACCGAGAGCGACATGACTTCTTTATTGAAGCCTGGGTCCCACCGCGATATCCATTTCACCGAATCGATGTATTGAGAGCATTGTTTCGGATCGGTCCCCGTGCCCCAGCCGCCAGCGACCGGTTTATCGGGCTCGATTACAGGTTCTGGCTTAGGTGCCGGTTTGGTCGCGCAAGAGAATGTAGCCTTGCTGCTCGGGTCATTCGGGAAGTTGATCTTGATGACCGGCCGTTCCTCGCCCGTCACCTGTTTATATTCTTCGGCATTCTTCCAGGCGTCCTCGACGTTGGTGCCGGTTTCTTCACTGAAGAAGAACGCCATTACAGGCGCTTTGTCCTTCTCGGGGTTCTTGAAGCGCACTTCCGTCTGCCAGAAGAATGCGCCTTCAGAGCCTTCGATTGACTTCCTGGACTGCATGAACTGCTGGAAGGCATCCGTGCGCTGTTCGTCGCTCAGCCCGCGCATATCGAAGCCGCACAGGGACATGTTTCTTGCAGGGTCTACACCGCCGAACGGGTCGAACTCGCTGGCCTTCCAGTTGGAACCATTGACGCCCTCTTGCTGGCAGGACTTCTCCACATTCGGCGTTCTGTCATTGTCGCCGCAGCCATTATCGTTGCGGGAATCCGTATAGCCATCGATGGGGAAGGCGCAATCAATATTCACCGGGGTTTTACCCGCTGGCGTGTAGTGAGTCGGGTACAGCAGCATGCCGTTGTGGTGGCTGACACCGGGCGTCTGATATTTGATGTCAGAGCGCATCCAGGAGGCCGCCGTGGTTCCCAGCTTCACTGCCGTAGGACTCGAATTCCACACGTAATAGGTGCCGGCAGGCTGAGGTGTTTCCTGCCGCTCGGGCCGCATCGTGCCCCTGACAAGCAGGCCGGAACAGTCCGATGCCGGGTTCCTGACCGATCTATCACCGGTCAGCGACATACAGTTGCTCGCCTCGTTGTTATAGAGCTCCTGAACCACTTTCAATGTTTCTTCGCAGCTTTCCGCATGAACAAACGTCGCCTGCAGCATGAACGGTAACGCCAATAGCGGAATAAGCCTGTCAATACGCCTTCTCATCGCCGTGTCTCCTGAAATCGTCGGGATCTTTCTTCAATGAGTGGATCGACGTAACAACGACTGAACAGCCACAACTCGACGCCGCAGAAATAATCTGCCTGCAAACGCAACGGCGCGAAACTGACAGAAATATCAGGTGCAAGCGGAAAACCCGGCTGGCGGCTACTTGCCTAACAGGTACAATCCCCGCCCCTCTTTCCTTGCTGTAAAGGAGCGCCGATGTCCGGCCTCGAACTGTTCGCCGCCGTACTTGGCGCCCTCTCCGTCTGGCTGACGGTCAAGCAGAATCCGTGGTGCTGGCCCATCGGCCTGGCCATGGTGCTGCTTTACAGTTGGGTGTTCTTCGATGCCAGGCTCTATTCGCAAATGCTCCTGCAAGGGGTGTATGCCGTATTGCAACTGTATGGCTGGTGGCAGTGGACCCGGCCGGACAGTGTGCGCGAGGTGCGCAAGGTCAGCCTGCTGACACCCGGCCAGGTCAATCTCGGGTTGCTCTTCGGCCTGCTGGGCAGCCTGCTGATTGGTGGCGCCATGAGTACCTGGACCGATGCCGCCCAGCCCTGGCTGGACGCGACCATCACCGGCTTCAGCCTGGTGGCGCAAGGCTGGATGGCGCAGAAGCGCGTGCAGTGCTGGGCCTTGTGGATCGTGATCGACGCGGTCTGCGTCGGCTTGTTCCTCTATCAGGGGCTGTACCTGACCGCGGGCCTGTATGCGTTGTTCACGCTGATGGCGATCCAGGGGCTGCGCGAGTGGCGCCGCGATCCCGCAGTGGTGGCGGCATGAAGGTCCTGGTGCTGGCAGGCCCCGAGTCCAGCGGCAAGAGTTGGCTGGCAGGTGAAATCCAGGCGCATTTCGGTGGCGAGCTGGTCGGCGAATATGTCCGCCATTTTATCGACGAGCAGCAGCGCGACACCTGCTACGCCGATATCCCGGCCATTGCCCGCGGCCAGTTGGCCTGGGAAGACGCCGCCCGCCAGCGTCAGCCGGAGTTGCTGATTCTCGACACCCACCTGCTGAGCAATATCCTCTGGAGCCAGACGCTGTTCGCCGATTGCCCCGACTGGCTGGAGCAGGCGCTGCTGGCGCGGCACTATGACCTGCACCTGCTGCTCAGCCCCGACGGCGTGCCGTGGATCGGTGACGGGCAGCGCTGTCAGCCAGACCTGGAGGAGCGCCGGGCGTTCTTCGCGGCCAGCCGGCAATGGCTGGAACAGCATCGTCAGCCGCTGATGATCATCGAAGGCGACTGGGTCCACCGCCGCGCCATCGTTCTGGCCACGGTCCAGCGCCTGCTGGAAGGTAAAGCCCCAGCCTGCGCAACCGAGTGTTAACTCGCTGAAACACCCTTCGCGACCCCGGCCCGCGGCGCAGAGCCCGCCGCGCCATCCGCGAGTCGACTGTCACGCCGCTGATACAGTGGCCGCCCCGCCCCGGTTTATCGACTTCCCGTACCACGCCCCGCCCGCGCCGCCGCCCGGTTGTCTCACCGGCGTTACAGGCAGCGCGAAGCGTTCTCCCCGGATTCATGCAAGTCGTTGATTCAACACGGCAAACAAAAAGCGGCACAGCTTCTGCTCTCTCTCTCGCAACGCTGAAGGGCCAGCGCATAGAAAGAAGGAACCGCCGCCGTGGGGAATCACAACAATAAGCTGCTTCGCCTTATGGTCATCGGATGCGCACTCAGCGCTTCCCTTCTCGCCGCCCAGGTCCAGGCGGGTGGCAACGGTGTGGTCGTCCTGACCCGTGACGTCAAGACCCGCCCGGCCATTCGCAACGACCATCCAGATCCGAGCCCCACCACCGTCAACACCAACGCCTCCAATCGCATCGTCGCTCAGACCAACAACGAACTCAGCGACGGTGATTTTGCCAGGGTTGCCAGTGGCGCCACCATCAACCGGCTGCTGGTCCCGGATGCCGCCTCGGGCGGTGTGCGCGGAATCAACGCGGTGCCCAGCACCCTGCCGGGCCTTGGCAATGCCACGGGCGGCGGCGGTGGCGGCGCGGGCGGTAGCATCTCCAACTCGGTCAACTCGGGTATCCAGCGCGGCCTCGCCCCGCTGCAGATCCTGACCGGAGGCAAGTGAGATGAAAGCCTCCCTCCTGTTTATCGCCTTGTTCTGCAGCGGCACCGCACTGGCTGCCTCGCCCGTCGAGGACAACGCCCGGATCGACAGCAGCGCCCAAGGTTACAAGGGCAATCTTTCGATCAACCAGGCTGCCGGCGACCAGCAACAACAGAACAACAGCCGGGCCATCGCCATCGGCCACGAAGCCCAGGCCACCACCCGGATCAACCAGAGCATCGATACGGCCGCAAGCCGCGCCATCGATGCCAACGCCAGTATCGGCGGCACTTCCTTCAGTAACGGCAACGGCATCCTGGGCATCAACCAGTCCGCCGGTGCCGGTACGCAACAAGCCAACGCGGTACGCATCGGCATCAGCGCCGTACCGCAAAGCATCGATGACAGCGTCCTGCTCCAGCAGAACGTGGCGCTGTCCAACAGCTCCGACTCAACCGACCACACACCCGGCAGTCGCCAGGTCAGCACCAGCGACCAGGCATTCACCGGCAGTCGTGGCGTGGTTCAGTTGAATCAGAGCGCAGGGGTGGGAAACCGAATGGCCAACACCCTGAGCGTACGGGTCGCTGACTGACCCGATAAGGCAACACAACACTTAACAATCATAATTAATGCGGAGAAACACCATGAAACCCACAATGGCACTCAAGCCTCTGGTATTCGCACTCGCAGCGGTCATGGCAGTTGCTGCACAAGCAGGTGGACGTAACGATGACCATGGCGGTGGTCGCGGCCACCATAACGATCACGACAGTACCCAGTCCCTGCTGCTGTCCCTCCTGATCAACGCCGGCTCCGCCGCGACGGTGATCGACACGCAGAACAACAGCGGCAACCGGGTGAAAAACGAAGCCACACGCAACACCGCGACGATGGAAAACTCGGCCAGTGGCTCGCAGGGCAACCTGGGCGCCAACACCGCGGCCGGTGACGGCAACCAACAAGACAACGTTGCCGCAATCGCCACCGCAGACGAAAGCTTCATCTTCGGCAGCGCAATGGCCATTTCCAGTGCCACCCAGAACAACACTGGCAACAACGTCAAGAACTACTCGACCCGCAACGCCGCAACCCTCAACAACTCAGCCAACGGCAGCTCCGGCAACATCGGGGTGAACGTCACCGCCGGCGACTTCAACCAACAGAAAAACAACCTGGCCATCGCCGTGTCCGGCGGCCGCGTCGCCGCGGCAAGCGCTGCGGCCAACCAGAACACTACCGGGCTGAACGTCACCAACGAAGCTGATCGCACCTACGACACCAAAACCCTGTACTCCGCATTCGCCGCTTACGGCCAATACGAAGGCAACGGCTGGGGTTACGTAGAAGACGAAAGCAGCAACGGCGGCGGCCATAATGGCGGTCATGACAATGATCGCGGTGGCCGTACCGACAAAGATCCGCTGAAGTTCCACGAAGAAGGCGACTTCGCGCTGTATGGCGTAGCCTCCTACCAAGTGCTGACCCCAAGCGGCTGGGTCAACCCTGTGACCAACACCGCGTCGCTGACCAACTCGCTGAACGGCGTGTCGGGCAACATCGGTGCCAACGTCTCGGCTGGCTCGGGCAACCAACAAAGCAACTCGCTGTCCATCGCCGCCGGCTGCCATGCCTGCACTGGCATGTAACAGCCTTGATCGGGGCCCTTCGGGGCCCCTTTCCTAATTCACCACAGGATGGGGAAGATCATGCGTGCGCTACTGCTGATGCTGCTGGTTGTCCTGAGTGGTCAGATCGGCACGGTCCACGCCGCGCAGATGGCGGTCGCCGCCCTGCCAGGCGGAGTCACGATCTACAAGCCAGTACAGAGCATCCGCGAACGCCGCTTCGCCAACCTGGTTCAACAAAAGACCGACTTCAGTTGCGGCGCCGCCGCACTGGGCACCATCCTCAAACAGGCCTACTGGCTGGACGTGGATGAAAGCCACATCATCGAAGGCATGCTCGCCCACTCCGATCAGGACATCGTCCGCGTCCAGGGCTTCTCGATGCTCGACATGAAACGCTACGTGGAAAGCCTCGGCATGCGTGCCCGGGGTTACAAGATCCCGCCGGAAAGCCTGCATGACGTGAGCATTCCGGTCGTGGTGCTGATGGATATCCGTGGCTACAAACACTTCGTCGTGCTGCAACGCACCGACAAGGACTGGGCCTACGTCGGCGACCCGGTACTGGGCCACAAACGCTACAAGTTCGATGACTTCGTCAAAGGCTGGAACGGCATCATCTTCGCCGTCATCGGCCCCGGCTACGACAAGGCCAACGCCCTGCTCAACCCGCCGGACCCGCTGACCGCCAAGAACCGCGTCAACAACTTCCAGCCCATCGACGATGCGCAATTGATGGAATTTGGATTCATCCAGAGCGACTTCTTCTAACAACAAGCGAGCATGGAGCTCCGGGAGCACCCGATGAAGACTTCAAGCTGGCTGATCGCCGCGTGTCTCGCGGCCAGCCTTCCTGCCCAGGCGCAGGCGTTCAAACCCATCGAAGTCAAGGATCAGGAACTGTCTCAACTACGCGGACGCTACGTGATGCCAGGGCGCATCATCAGTTTCGGGGTGGTCATGAACAGCACCTGGCAAAACGCCAATGGCGACCGCATCGGCGCGACGGCCTCGCTGCAGGTGCAGCAGTCGACCTTCAAGCCGCAATTCTATGTCTCCCTGACCGGTGAAAACGGCACGGGCACCTCCACCGCCCAAGGCACTGGCACCGTCACCGGTGGCGCTGGTCTGGGCAGCGGCCAGGGCGTGATCCAGGTGAACCGCTCTGCCGGCGACGGCAACACCACCTCCAACAACTTCCAGGTCAATGTCAGCGAGGCCAGCCAGGCACCGCAAATGGCCGCCCAGCAAGGCCAGGCCCTTGCCAGCGGCGCCACCATCAGCGCCAGCAACAACGCCGGCACCCTAAGCGTCGCCTCGACCTCCGCCGGTATCCAGATGAGCATCCAGGCCGCCAACAATCAGGGCGCCAGCCTCCAGCGACTCGCCGATGGCGGGCTGATGCAGGCCACCACCCTGCTCGGCGGCAGCAACGCCGTCAGCAACATCACTCAGCTCAATGTGGTACTGCGCGACAACATGCCCACGGCAGGCGCGCTGAACTGCAATCTGGACCAGTTGAAGGGCCTTCGTATCTCCGGATATTGATCTACGCTCTGTTTCAACTTATTGCGCAGTTGGAAAGGATGGCTAACCTATGCACCGGAAGTTTTCATTCAATGCAGTCGTCTGTCTGAGCACCCTGGTTCCTTCAACGATGCTTTTCGCGGCACAGGACCCGCAGGTGGAGGCGCTGAAACAGGAGTTGCAAGCCCTCAAACAACGTTATGAACAGCAGCAACAAGCCTTGATGGTCCTCGAACAGCGGGTCCGCCAGGTCGAAGACCAACCCGCAACCCCAGCCCCCAAACGCCTCGTGCGTTCCCCTGCAACCAAGCCAAGCCAGCCTTCCGGGCAAGGCCAGGCGGTCGCGGCATCGGGTAGCGGTGCTTCCTACGGCGAATCGCTGAAAGACGACTCGGCCCCGGCACAGAGCGTCACCAACCTGTACGACGAAGCGAGCGGCTTCTTCGGCGGCGGCAAGTTCAGTGTCGAGACCGGCATCACCTATGCCCGGTACGACACCAAGCAACTGCTGCTCAACGGCTTCCTGGCGCTGGACTCGATCTTCCTCGGCAACATCAACCTCGACCGGATCAAATCCGACACCTGGACCCTTGACCTGACCGGGCGCTACAACCTCAACCAGCGCTGGCAGTTCGACGTCAACGTGCCGGTGGTCTACCGCGAGTCGACCTTCCAGTCCGGAGGTGCCAGCGGCACGCCCAACCAACCCGGCGGTGCCGGCACCGCGCTTTCCGAACGCACCGTTACCCGCGACCCGACCATTGGCGACGTCAACGTCGGCGTTGCCTACAAATTCATGGACGAGTCGGATTACGCCCCGGACGCGGTGTTCACGCTGCGGGTCAAGGCGCCCACCGGCAAGGACCCGTTCGGCATCAAGTTCCGTACCGATCCGCAAAACAGCAGCCTGCAATACCCGGAAAGCCTGCCCACCGGCAACGGCGTCTGGTCCATCAGCCCCGGTATCTCGCTGGTCAAGACCTTCGACCCGGCAGTGCTGTTCGGCAGCCTGTCGTACACCCACAACCTCGAGGACTCGTTCAGCGACATCAGCTCGACCGAAAACCAGAAAATACCGGGCAAGGTCAAACTGGGTGACAGCTTCCAGCTCGGCGCCGGTGTCGCCTTCGCCCTCAACGAGAAGATGAGTATGTCGTTCTCCGTCTCCGACCTGATCGTGCGGCGCTCCAAGACCAAGGAAGACGGCGGCGACTGGGCCACCGTCACCGGCAGCGACGCCAACGCCGCCTACTTCAACGTCGGCATGACCCTGGCCGCCACCGACAAGCTGACCATCGTGCCGAACCTGTCCATCGGCCTTACCGACGATGCGCCGGACTTCACCTTCAGCCTGAAATTCCCGTACTACTTCTGATCGGTTTCACACACAAAAGCCCGTGGCTGCTGTTGCAGTCACGGGCTTTCTGGTTTCTGGCAGGGAATGGCCTCAGCGAATCTGATGCTTATGCAACAAACGGTAGAACGTCGGCCGCGAAACCCCCAGCACCTTCGCCGCGATGCTCAGGTTGTCGCTGTGCCGGTTGAGCACATCGCACAGGGCCTGGCGTTCCGCCTGGTGCTTGTAATCCTCCAGCGTGCCGATAGGCGCGAGCATTGCGGTCTGTTCTTGCAGGCCAAGGTCGCGGGGCTCGATCTGCCGCCCCTCAGCCAGCACCAGGCCACGGCGCACACGGTTGGCCAGTTCGCGGACATTGCCCGGCCAGTCGTGCTTGCCCATGGCACCGAGGGCGTCCTCGCTGAAGGTGCGCGGACGGCGTCCGGTTTCCTGGCTGTAGAAGCGCGAGAAATGGCTGGCCAGCATCGACAGGTCACCGTGGCGGTCGCGCAGCGGCGCGGTCACCACCTGCAACACATTGAGCCGGTAATACAGGTCTTCACGGAACCGGCCACTGACAATGGCGCTCTCCAGGTCGACGTGGGTCGCCGCCAGTACCCGCACATCCACGGCAATCGGCTGGCTGCCGCCAACCCGCTCGATGTGCTTTTCCTGAAGAAAACGCAGCAGGTTGGCCTGTAACTCCAGCGGCAGGTCGCCGATTTCGTCGAGAAACAAGGTGCCGCCATGGGCCGCCTCGATCCGTCCGACCTTGCGCTGGTGCGCGCCAGTGAACGCGCCCTTCTCATGGCCAAACAGCTCGGATTGGATCAGATGTTCGGGAATCGCCCCGCAATTGATCGCCACGAATGGCTTGTCGTGGCGCTGCGACTGGCGGTGCAGGGTCCGCGCCACCAATTCCTTGCCGGTCCCGCTTTCGCCGCGGATCAGCACCGGCGACTCGGTGGGCGCCAGTTTGCCCAGCAGCTTGCGCAGATCACGGATCGGTCGGCTGTCGCCAAGCAGTTCGTGCTCCGGCTCATCGACCGGTGCCGGGCCCTTGCCACGCAAGCGCGCCATGCCAAACGCCCGCCCCAGCGTCACCTGGACCCGGGAGACATCGAACGGCAGGGTATGGAAATCGAAGAACCACTCACAGACGAAGTCGCCGATCTTCTGCGCCCGCAGTTCCTGAGGGCTGAGCACGGCGATCCACTCGGCGCCGCTGCGCCCGATCAGGTCCTTGACCGCCTCGGGGTGCTGCAGGTGCGACGCCTGCAAACGCAGGAGCCCGACATCACAGGGATGCTCCAGGGCACTGCTCAACGTGCAGCTATGAACATCCCAGCCAACACTGCGTAATCCGGGCAACAGGCGATGGCAATCATCGCAAGGATCGACCACCAGCAAACGACGGTTCTGTGCGGGTTCGAGCATGACCGTTCCTTGACGCCAATTATTGGAAAAGTGAGTAGAAACAGCATCTTGGCAGACCCGTTTGTAACAGTAGCAATGAACGACTGTTGGCCCACTACCGTCTGTCCGTCGAGCACTGGCGTTATTTTTCACCCTCGGGAATTTTCCTGTTAATTCAACGTCTCAAGCGCCAGGAAAAAAACAATGTGCGAAGCGCGAATAAAAAATTTTCGCGAACGGTGTGACTTCACCTGTTACTTCGGACATCAGTACAAGTAACCTGCCGCTGCGAACAACCGCCGGCAACTTTCATTTTGATGTTTGGGACCATAGAGAGACCGAACCCATGAACGCTCCGCTGCGTGTCAACGAAGCACTGCTGATTGCCGACCACGCCTTCGAACCCTTCCAGTGTGTAGCCTGGGACGCGCCAAACGGTACCGGTGAGCTAAGCCTGGCAGTGATCGACCGGACCAGCACCCGGATTGGCAGCAAACAAGTGTCCAGCAGCACTTACTCCGACCCGGCGCAGTGGGCGCACCTGCTCGAAGAAGTACGCGCCGAGTTGCGCCTGAAAGGCTACGACCTGCAACCCTGGACCATGCCGAAGTAACTTCCAGCGTTTTCAGACCCATAAAAAAGTGCACCTCATGGTGCACTTTTTGTTGTCGCCAAGTTGTACTTTATTGTCGCTGCGGCAATGCGCCACAGGCCGCGCTATCCAATTGATCCATATGCCAATAATCGGCCTGAAGTTGTTCCGCAAGTTGCCGCGCACGGCCCAGGCGCACCGGCCCGCTTTCCATATCGATCAGCACACTGGCACACGGCAGCGGCACCAGCGCCGCGCTTTTGCTCAGGCGACCGTCGGTCAGCAGCAGGCAGCGCTGTTGCTCACCCGGGAACTGCCGTTGCCGGCGCAATAACCATTGCCGCGCCTCCTCCAGCGCCGCCAGCAGCGGCGTACCGCCACCCGCCCCCAACCCCGCCAGCCACGGCTGTAACGCCGCTGAAGCTTTCAGCCCATGCCGTTGCCAGCGTGGCGCAGCGCCGCTGGCCGTAAGCAAAGCCAGGCGGGCGCGGGCGCGGTAGGCCTGGTCGAAAAAGCTCGCCAGCAGCCCCTTGGCCCGGCTCAACGCCTGATAACGGCGGGTCGAGGCCGACGCATCGACGATCACCAGCCACAACTCGGGACTGGACGCACTGCGCTGGCTCCAGCACAGATCGGCGCGCTGCCGTGGCCGGCCCTTGAGCAAGGTCGCCGGCCAGGCCACC
>NZ_JANLNX010000056.1:0-67971 GCF_025466015.1 Pseudomonas sp. 5P_5.1_Bac1
CCTTGCGCCAGAAACCGCCCACGGTTTGCGTTTTGGGCGTGTAGGAGCGAGCTTGCTCGCGAAGGGCCACATTCCTGTGACTCACGTCCTACCATCCGCCTGTCACCGCTGGGCGTATAACCCTGTCGCAGTTATACTCGTCCGATTTTCCCCTCCGCCAAGACACTGAGCCCCATGACTGAGTCCGTTCTTGACTACATGACCCGCCTGGGTCGCGCCGCCCGTGAGGCGTCCCGCGTGATCGGCCGTGCCAGCACCGCGCAGAAGAACCGCGCCCTGCACGCTGCCGCCAACGCGCTGGACGCGGCTCGCACCGAACTGTCCGCTGCCAATGAACTCGATCTGGCCGCCGGCCGGGCCAATGGCCTGGAACCGGCCATGCTCGATCGTCTGGCGCTGACCCCGGCACGCATCGACGGCATGATCGTCGGTCTGCGTCAGGTGGCCACTCTGCCGGACCCGGTCGGGGCGATTCGCGACATGAGCTATCGGCCATCGGGCATTCAGGTCGGCAAGATGCGCGTGCCACTGGGCGTGATCGGGATCATCTACGAGTCGCGGCCGAACGTGACCATCGACGCCGCCAGCCTGTGCCTGAAGTCGGGTAACGCCACCATCCTGCGCGGCGGTTCCGAGGCGATTCACTCCAACCGCGCCATCGCCGCCTGCATCCAGCGCGGCCTGGCCGAGGCTGGTCTGCCGCCGGCAGTGGTCCAGGTGGTGGAAGTCACCGACCGCGAAGCGGTGGGCGCGCTCATCACCATGCCGGAGTTCGTTGACGTCATCGTTCCCCGTGGCGGCAAGGGCCTGATCGAGCGCATCAGCCGCGACGCCCGGGTGCCAGTCATCAAGCACCTCGATGGCATCTGCCACGTCTATGTCGGCGAACATGCCGAGCTGGACAAGGCCCGGCGCATCGCGTTCAACGCCAAGACCTACCGCTACGGCATCTGCGGCGCCATGGAAACCCTGCTGGTGGATGCCACCGTCGCGGCCGAGTTCTTGCCGGAAATGGCCCGCCAATTCCGGGAAAAAGGCGTCGAACTGCGTGGTTGCGAGCGTACCCGGCAGATCATCGAGGCCGTTACGGCGACCGAGGAAGACTGGCACACCGAGTACCTGGCGGCGATCCTGTCGATCCGCATCGTCGACGGCGTCGAGGCGGCCATCGAACACATCAATCACTATGGTTCTCACCACACTGACTCCATCGTCACCGAACATCAGGGTCAGGCCCGGCGTTTCGTGGCCGAAGTGGATTCGGCGTCGGTGATGATCAACACCCCGACCTGCTTCGCCGATGGCTTCGAGTACGGTCTGGGTGCGGAAATCGGCATTTCCACCGACAAGCTGCACGCCCGCGGCCCTGTTGGTCTGGAAGGCCTGACGTGCGAGAAATACGTGGTCGTCGGTGACGGCCAGTTGCGTGGACAGGAGTCCTGCTGAGTTGAGCAAGGCCCAGGCGGTCCGGCGTATCGGCGTGCTGGGTGGCACCTTTGACCCTGTGCACATCGGTCACCTGCGCAGTGCGCTGGAAGTGGTCGAGCTGATGGGGCTCGACGAGGTGCGCCTGCTGCCCAACGCCCGGCCACCGCACCGCGACACGCCGCATGTGGTGCCGCAGGACCGTCTGGCGATGGTCAGTTGCGCCGTCGAAGGTGTTGACCGGCTGAGCGTGGATGCCCGTGAGCTGGCCCGCGACAAGCCGTCGTACACCATCGACACCCTGGAGTCGATGCGCGCCGAGTTGGGCGCCGACGACCAGTTGTTCCTGCTGCTGGGCTGGGATGCCTTTTGCGGCCTGCCCGGCTGGCATCGCTGGGAAGAATTGTTGCGACATTGTCACATCCTGGTGCTGCAACGCCCGGATGCCGATGTCGAGCCCCCTGACGAGTTGCGCAACCTGCTGGCTGCGCGCTCGGAGAGCGATCCCACCGCCATGTCCGGCCCGGCGGGGAACATTTCGTTCGTTTGGCAGACGCCACTTTCGGTGTCTGCCACGCAAATCCGACAGCTGCTGGCCAGCGGCAAGTCGGTGAGGTTCCTGGTGCCGGACGCAGTACTGGCCTATATCGAAACGCACGGCCTTTACCGTGCGTAGAACTGCAGGCGCCCCGCGGGCGCCTCATTCAATGAGTTGAACGAGTTTTTTATGACCAAGCAGAAAATCACCGGCGAAGAGCTGGTCCAGTTGACCAAATCGGCCCTGGAAGACGTCAAGGCCCAGGATATCCAGGTCATCGACGTGCACGACAAGCACAGCCTGACCGACTACATGATCATCGCCACCGGTACCTCCAATCGCCAGATCAACGCGATGGCGGAGAAGGTTCGCGAGTTCGTCAAGACCAAGGGCGTCATGCCGCTGGGCGAAGAAGGCAAGGGCGACAGCGACTGGGTCCTGCTGGACCTGAACGATGTCATCGTGCACATGATGACCGCCGCCGCGCGCCAGTTCTACGATCTGGAGCGTCTGTGGGCTGGCGCCGAGCAAAGCCGCGCCGCCGATGGCAAGCACCACAGCCCGGAAAACGTCCACGACTATTCCGACAAGCTCAAAGACCGGGAATAAGGAAGCGTCATGCGTCTGCGCCTGATCGCGGTCGGCTCGCGCATGCCCAAGTGGGTCGAGGAAGGCTGGCATGAATATGCCAAGCGCCTGCCGTCCGAGCTGTCCCTGGAACTGGTGGAAATTCCGCTCAACACCCGGGGCAAGAATGCCGACGTCGCTCGCCTGATTCGTCAGGAGGGCGAGGCCATGCTCGCCAAGGTCCAGCCAGGGGAACGGATTGTCACCCTGGAGGTCCATGGCAAGCCCTGGAGCACTGAGCAACTGGCGGTCGAGCTCGACCGCTGGCGGTTGGATTCGCGTACCGTCAACCTGATGGTCGGCGGCCCCGAAGGGCTGGCGCCGGAAGTCTGTGCGCGCAGCGAGCAGCGCTGGTCGCTGTCTCCGCTGACCCTGCCACACCCATTGGTACGGATACTGATTGGCGAACAGATTTATCGCGCCTGGACTGTTTTGTCCGGGCACCCTTACCACAAATAAGCCTGTAAGCCTTTTCAATGTCGCAGCCGATTCGCCTCAAGGATCACGAGAAAGACGCCCGTCTGGTGCGTAGCCGCGTCGTGGTCGGTGCAGTGGCGATCCTTCTGCTGATCTGCGTGCTGATCGCTCGCCTGTATTACCTGCAGGTGATCCAGTACGAGTATCACTCCACGCTGTCGGAGAACAATCGGGTGCACGTGCAGCCGATTCCGCCGACCCGCGGGCTGATCTTCGACCGCAATGGCGTGATCATCGCCGACAACCGTCCCAGCTTCAGCCTGAGCATGACCCGGGAGCGTTCCGGCGACTGGCAGGCGGTCCTCGACGTGATCGTCGAGGTGCTGGAGCTGACTCCGGACGACCGCGCGCTGTTCGAGAAACGCATGAAACAGGGGCGTCGGCCATTCGAGCCGGTGCCGATCCTGTTCGAGCTGACCGAGGAGCAGATCGCCCGGGTTGCGGTGAACCAGTTCCGCCTGCCCGGTGTGGAAGTGGTGGCGCAGTTGGTGCGGCATTATCCACAAGGTGCGCATTTCGCTCATTCGGTCGGCTACGTCGGACGGATCAACGAGAAAGAGGCGAAGGTCCTCGATCCGGTCAACTACAGCGGCACCCACCATATCGGCAAGACCGGCATCGAGCGCTTCTACGAGCCCGAGTTGCACGGCCAGGTGGGTTACGAGGAAGTCGAGACCAACGCCCGCGGCCGAGTGTTGCGGGTGCTCAAGCGGACCGACCCGATTCCCGGCAAGGACATCGTCCTGAGCCTCGACATCAAGCTGCAGGAAGCGGCCGAAGCCGCGTTGGGCGGGCGTCGCGGCGCCATCGTGGCCCTCGACCCGAAAACCGGCGAAGTGCTGGCGATGGTCAGCCAGCCGAGCTTCGACCCGAACCTGTTCGTCACCGGCATCAGTTTCAAGGCCTACGCCGAGCTGCGTGACTCGATCGATCGGCCGTTGTTCAACCGCGTGCTGCGCGGGCTCTATCCACCGGGCTCGACCATCAAGCCCGCCGTTGCCGTCGCCGGCCTCGATTCCGGGGTGGTCAACGCCTCGACACGGGTGTTCGACCCGGGCTACTACCAACTGCCCAATTACGATCACAAATACCGCAACTGGAACCGCACCGGTGACGGCTGGGTCGACCTCGACACGGCGATCATGCGGTCCAACGACACCTACTTCTACGACCTCGCGCACAAGATGGGCATCGACAAGCTGTCCAGCTACATGAACCGCTTCGGCATCGGCCAGAAGGTCGCGCTGGACATGTTCGAGGAATCGCCGGGGTTGATGCCGTCCCGCGAATGGAAACGCGCCACCCGCCGCCAGGCCTGGTTCCCGGGCGAGACGCTGATTCTCGGGATCGGCCAGGGCTACATGCAGGCCACGCCGCTGCAACTGGCCCAGGCCATCTCGCTGATCGCCAGCAAGGGCAAGTGGATCCGTCCGCACCTGGCCAAGACCATCGAAGGCCAGCCGCCGGTCGATCCGAACCCGATGGAAGACATCGTCCTGCGTGACAAGTCCGACTGGGCCAAGGTCACTCACGGCATGGAACAGGTGATGCACGGCGCCCGCGGCACCGCGCGCAAAGCCGCTGTTGGCGCCCAGTATCGGATTGCCGGCAAGAGCGGTACGGCCCAGGTCGTGGCGATCAAGCAGGGCGAGAAGTACGACCGCAACAAGGTCCAAGAGCGCCATCGCGACCACGCCCTGTTCGTTGGTTTCGCCCCGGCCGAAGATCCGCGCATCGTCATCTCGGTGATGGTCGAGAACGGCGAGTCCGGCTCGGGTGTCGCTGCGCCGGTGCTGCGTCAGGTGATGGACGCCTGGCTGCTGGACGAACATGGCCGTCTCAAACCCGAATACGCTGACCCCTCCGCCACCGTTGCCCAGGAACCGGCCCCGTGAAGAGTAATTTCGATCGCATGCTCTCCAGCGAGGACGTGATGCGTCGGCGCGCCAGCTTCCTGCAGCGCATCCATGTCGACGGCCCTTTGCTGATCCTGCTGCTGACCCTCGCGGCCGGCAGCCTGTTCGTCCTTTATTCGGCCAGCGGCAAGAACTGGGACCTGCTGCTCAAGCAGGCGACGTCGTTCGGTATCGGCCTGGTCTCGATGTTCGTCATTGCCCAGCTCGAACCGCGTTTCATGGCGCGCTGGGTGCCGCTGGGCTACGTGTTCGGGGTAATCCTGCTGGTGGTGGTGGACGTGATGGGCCACAACGCCATGGGTGCGACGCGCTGGATCAACATTCCCGGGGTGATTCGCTTCCAGCCGTCGGAATTCATGAAGATCATCATGCCGGCGACCATCGCCTGGTACCTGGCCAAGCGCACGCTGCCGCCGCACCTGAAACACGTATTGATCAGCCTGGTGCTGATCGGCCTGCCGTTCATCCTCATCGTTCGCCAGCCTGACCTCGGGACAGCGCTGCTGATCCTCGCTTCCGGTGCGTTCGTGCTGTTCATGGGCGGGCTGCGCTGGCGCTGGATCATCAGCGTGCTGGCGGCGGCCGTGCCGGTGGCGGTGGCGATGTGGTTCTTTGTCATGCATGACTACCAGAAGCAACGGGTCCTGACCTTCCTCGACCCGGAAAGTGATCCGCTGGGCACTGGCTGGAACATCATCCAGTCGAAGGCGGCGATCGGTTCCGGTGGCGTATTCGGCAAAGGCTGGCTGCTGGGCACCCAGTCGCACCTGGACTTTCTCCCGGAAAGCCACACCGACTTCATCATCGCCGTGCTCGGCGAAGAGTTCGGCCTGGTGGGCATCTGCGCGCTGTTGCTGATCTACCTGCTGCTGATCGGCCGCGGGCTGGTGATCACCGCCCAGGCCCAGACCCTGTTCGGCAAGTTGCTGGCCGGCAGCCTGACCATGACCTTCTTCGTGTACGTCTTCGTCAATATCGGCATGGTCAGCGGATTGCTGCCCGTCGTGGGCGTGCCGCTGCCCTTCATTAGTTATGGTGGAACTTCGCTGGTGACGCTGCTGTCAGCGTTTGGCGTTCTCATGTCGATCCATACCCACCGCAAATGGATCGCGCAGGTTTGAGTAAGGTGAATTTCTTGATGCAAGCAATGCGTGGCTGGATGGCCCGTTGTGTACCTCTGGCGGGCCTGATCGGGCTGTTCGGCGGCGTGCAGCAGGCCAGCGCCGGCGACTACGATGGATCCCCCCAGGTAGCCGAATTCGTCGGCGAGATGACCCGTGACTACGGGTTCGCCGGTGAGCAGTTGATGGGCGTGTTCCGCGATGTCCAGCGCAAGCAGGCGATCCTCGACGCCATTTCCCGTCCTGCAGAACGGGTCAAGCCGTGGAAAGAATACCGGCCGATGTTCCTCACCGACGCGCGTATCGCCCGTGGTGTGGACTTCTGGCGCCAGCACGAGGCTGCTCTGGCCCGCGCCGAGCAGGAATACGGCGTGCCGGCGCAGGTGATCGTCTCGATCATCGGCGTCGAAACCTTCTTTGGCCGCAATACCGGCAACTACCGGGTCATGGACGCGCTGTCGACCCTGGCCTTCGATTACCCGCAGCGGGCCCCGTTCTTCCGCAAGGAACTGCGTGAATTCCTGCTGCTGGCCCGCGAAGAGCAGATCGATCCGCTGACCCTCAAGGGTTCCTACGCCGGAGCCATGGGGCTGCCGCAATTCATGCCGAGCAGCTTCCGCGCCTACGCCGTGGACTTCGACGGTGACGGCCACATCAACATCTGGAACAACCCCGACGACGCCATCGGCAGCGTCGCCAGCTACTTCAAGCGCCACGGCTGGATTGCCGGCGAGCCGGTGGTCAGTCGTGCCATGGTCCGTGGCGAGCGTGTCGACGAAGGCCTGAGCCCGGGCATCGAGCCGGTCAAGACGGTGGGGGAGTTGCGGGCATTGGGCTGGTCGAGTCATGATGCGCTGCGCGATGATCTGCCGGTCACCGCTTTCCGGCTTGAAGGCGAAAACGGCCCCGAGTACTGGTTTGGCCTGAAGAACTTCTACGCGATCACTCGCTATAACCGCAGCGTGATGTACGCCATGGCGGTACATCAACTTTCAGACCTGCTGGTTCAGGCAAGGGGCGCCCGGTAATGCGCATACTGTTCTCTGCTACATCGCTGAAACTGCTGGGCTGCGCGGCGCTTGGCCTGGTGCTGGTCAGTTGTTCTTCCAGCCGTCCGACCCAGAGCAGCAGCGGCAACGTGGTCCGCGCCAAGCCCGGGCTGGACATCAACCGGGCCCACAAGGACGGCGCGCCGTGGTGGGACGTCGATGTCTCGAAGATCCCGGACGCCACGCCAACCGTGCACACCGGTAACTACAAGGCCAACCCGTACACCGTACTGGGCAAGACCTACTTCCCGATCCCCGACTCGCGCAACTATGTCGCCCAGGGCACCGCGTCCTGGTATGGCACCAAGTTCCACGGGCAGAACACCGCCAACGGCGAGGTCTACGACCTCTACGCCATGACTGCGGCGCACAAGACCCTGCCGCTGCCGGCCTACGTCAAGGTGACCAACCTGGACAACAACCGCAGCGTGATCCTGCGGGTCAATGACCGCGGCCCGTTCTATTCCGACCGTATCATCGACCTGTCCTATGCGGCAGCGAAGAAGCTCGGTTACGCCGAAACCGGCACCGCGCGGGTTCGCGTCGAGGGCATCGACCCGCAGCAATGGTGGGCCCAGAAGGGGCGCCCGGCGCCGTTGGTACTCGACCAGCCTCAGGTAGCCCAGGCCAAGCCGATTGCGGCGAGCACCGGCACCGTCGAACAGTGGACGCCGCCGCCGCAGCAGCACGCCGCCGCAGTCCTGCCGGTGCAGGTCGCCAGCAACAGTGTGCCGGCCAATGGCGGCACATTCCTGCAGGTTGGCGCATTCGCCAACCCGGACGCCGCCGAGTTGCTACGCTCCAAGTTGAGCGGCATGGTCAGCGCGCCGGTGTTCATCAGTTCCATCGTGCGCAACCAGCAGACCCTGCACCGCGTGCGCCTGGGGCCGATCCGCAGTCAGGGCGAGGTCCAGCAGATGCAGGACAGCGTACGCCTGGCCAACCTGGGACAGGCGAAAGTAGTCACGGCGGACTGACCGGGGGGACTGGTCGGTTTGTCATGTAGCCGGGCCGAACAGCCATGTACAATGGCGGTTTTGCTCGCAGGCGCGGCGGTTTGTCGCAGCGCCTTTTGTAACTTTGCCCTTCAGGGCATGAGCCCATAAGCCATTTCGAGAGACGGATGAACATCACCACCTTTGCCAAACGCCTTTGCCTGCTTGTTCCGCTGATGATCACCCCTGCCGCATTCGCGGCAGAGCAGATGATGCCGTCGCCGCCGCAACTGGCAGCCAAGTCCTACGTGCTCATGGAAGCCTCCAGCGGCAACATCCTGGTCGAGAACAATGGCGACCAGCGTCTGCCTCCGGCGAGCCTGACCAAGTTGATGACCGCCTACATCGCGACCCTGGATATCCGTCGCGGACAGATCGGCGAGAGCGACCCGGTAACTGTCAGCGAAAACGCCTGGCGCACCGGTGGTTCGCGGATGTTCATCAAGGTTGGCACCCAGGTCACCGTCAGCGATCTGCTGCACGGGATCATTATCCAGTCGGGTAACGACGCCAGCGTGGCGCTGGCCGAGCACATCGCCGGCAGCGAAGACGCCTTCGCCGACATGATGAACAAGACTGCCGGCGACCTCGGCATGAGCAACAGCCACTTCATGAACCCGACCGGCCTGCCGCACCCGGAGCACTACTCCTCGGCGCACGACATGGCCGTGCTGGCTCGCGCGATCATCCACGAAGACCCGGCTCACTACGCGATCTACTCGCAGAAGGAGTTCTTCTGGAACAACATCAAGCAGCCCAACCGCAACCTGCTGCTGTGGCGTGACAAGACCGTCGATGGCCTGAAGACCGGCCACACCGACGAAGCCGGCTACTGCATGGTATCGTCCGCCGTTCGTGACGGCATGCGCCTGATCGCCGTGGTATTCGGTACCAACAGCGAACAGTCCCGCGCCGCCGAGACCCAGAAGCTGCTGACCTACGGTTTCCGCTTCTTCGAAACGCAGACCTTCTACCAGAAAGGCACCGAGCTGGCTCAGGCCCAGGTCTGGAAGGGCACCAGCAGCCAGGTCAAAGCCGGTCTGGCCGAAGACCTGACCATGACGTTGCCTAAAGGCCAATTGAAGAAACTGGCCGCCAGCATGACCATGAACCCGCAACTGGTTGCACCGATCGCCAAAGGTGACGTGATCGGTAAAGTCGAAGTCAAACTGGATGACAACGTTGTTCACAGCGCCGACCTGATTGCGCTGGACGGCGTCGAGGAAGGTGGTTTCTTCCGCCGGGTGTGGGATAGCATTCGTCTGTTCTTCTACGGGTTGTTCAACTGATATCGTGACCTGCCATGCCCCTGCCACCATGCAGGGGCATTGTTGTTGCCACGGCTTACGAGGCCGGTACTGCCATGACTCAAGCTGACGTCAAAGCGCCAAAAATCGAATTCCCCTGCGCGGATTACCCAATCAAGGTAATTGGTGACACCGTGGTCCACTTCAAGGACACCGTGATCGAAGTTCTCAAGAAATACGCCGAGGTCGATATGACCACGCTTGCTGAGCGCCAGAGCAAGGAAGGCAAATACACCACCGTGCAACTGCACATCGTCGCTACCGGCGAAGACCAGCTGCACGACATCAACAGTGCCCTGCGTGCCACCGGTATCGTAAAAATGGTGCTTTGATGTCCGCCAGCCTCGGCTTTCGCGACCTCGGCCTGCTGCCTTACGAACCGGTGCTGGATGCCATGCGCCGGTTCACCGACCAGCGTCAGCCGGGTAGCGGCGACGAAGTCTGGCTGGTCGAGCACCCGTCGGTCTTCACCCAGGGCCAGGCCGGCAAGGCCGAGCACCTGCTGGTGCCGGGCGATATCCCGGTGGTTCAGACCGATCGCGGCGGCCAGGTGACCTACCACGGCCCCGGCCAACTGGTGGCCTACCTCATGCTTGACGTGCGTCGTCTGGGCTTTGGTGTCCGTGAGTTGGTGACGCGTATCGAACGCTGTCTGGTCGAGTTGCTCGCCAGCTACGGTGTCGAGGCCGCGGCCAAGCCCGATGCGCCGGGTGTTTATGTCGATGGAGCGAAGATCGCGTCCCTCGGCCTGCGAATCCGCAATGGCTGCTCGTTCCATGGCCTTGCCTTGAATGTGGACATGGACCTTGCGCCATTCCGCCGAATTAATCCCTGCGGGTATGCCGGGCTGGCCATGACCCAGCTACGCGACCAGGCAGGGCCGATCGAACTCTCCGAGGTCAGGGCAAGGCTGCGCGGACAGCTGGTCAAGCACCTCGATTATGCTGAGCAGACGACCCTTGCGGGCGGAATCGACTGAAAATGACTATTGTGCAAGAACTGGTGCAAAGCACCGTGACCCCGGCCCCTCGGCCGAAGGTTGAAGCCGGTGTGAAACTGCGTGGCGCCGAGAAGGTTGCGCGTATCCCAGTAAAGATCATCCCCACTGACGAACTGCCGAAGAAACCCGACTGGATCCGCGTGCGCATCCCGATTTCTCCGGAGATCGATCGCATCAAGCAATTGCTGCGCAAACACAAGCTGCACAGCGTTTGCGAAGAGGCATCCTGCCCGAACCTGGGTGAGTGCTTCTCCGGCGGTACCGCGACCTTCATGATCATGGGTGACATCTGCACCCGTCGCTGCCCGTTCTGCGACGTCGGCCATGGCCGCCCGAAAGCGCTGGACGCTGACGAGCCGAAGAACCTGGCGGTCGCCATCGCCGACCTGCGCCTGAAGTACGTGGTCATCACCTCGGTGGACCGTGACGACCTGCGTGATGGCGGTGCCCAGCACTTCGCCGACTGCATCCGCGAGATTCGCGCGCTGTCCCCGGGCGTCCAGCTGGAAACCCTGGTGCCGGACTACCGTGGTCGTATGGATGTGGCCCTGGCGATCACCGCCCAGGAGCCGCCGGATGTGTTCAACCACAACCTGGAGACCGTACCGCGTCTGTACAAGGCCGCGCGTCCGGGCTCGGACTACCAGTGGTCGCTGACCCTGCTGGAGAAGTTCAAGGAACTGGTCCCGCATGTACCGACCAAGTCGGGCTTGATGCTCGGCCTGGGCGAGACCGACGACGAAGTGATCGAAGTCATGCACCGCATGCGCGAGCACAACATCGACATGCTGACCCTTGGCCAGTACCTGCAACCTTCGCGCAGCCACCTGCCGGTGCAGCGCTTCGTCCACCCGGACACCTTCGCCTGGTTCGCCGAGGAAGGTTACAAGATGGGCTTCAAGAACGTCGCTTCCGGTCCGTTGGTACGTTCCTCGTACCACGCCGACCAGCAGGCGCATGAGGCCAAGATCAAGCTCTGATCCCGACCTGTAAAAAAGCCCCCGCACCTGACAAGGTGCGGGGGCTTTTTTGTGTATTTGGCATCGCGAGCAAGCTCGCTCCTACAGGATTATCACGCGGACATTGTAGGAGCGAGCTTGCTCGCGATAGCGGCCTTCAGCGCGCGCGCAGGCTATCCAGCAACTTGCGCGTCGGATACCCGTCCGCCGGCCAGCCCAAGGTCTGTTGGGCATTGCGAATCGCTTTGCGGGTGTTGGCGCCGATAATGCCATCTGCCGTGCCGGCCTCATGCCCGGTGGCATTGAGCCGGTCCTGCAACTCGATGCGCTCGCTGCGGCTCAACGGCAGATCGTCCTTGGGCCAGGCGCCGCGGATATAGCCGGCGCCGTCGAAGCGCTCGTTCAGCAGGCTGACGGCCAAGGCGTAGGACGACGAGTTGTTGTACTTGAGGATCGCGCGGAAGTTGTCGAGCACCAGGAACGCCGGGCCACGGTAGCCCGCAGGCAGTATCAGGGCGGCGGAGAGTTGCTCGCTGCCGGCCGGGACGCGAGCGCCGGCTGGCAGTTTCAGGCCCAGGTGCAGCCATTCTGCGACGGTTTTGCGTTGAGTGCCGTCAGCCAGCCAGTAATCGAAACCCGGTGCCAGTTCGACTTCGAAGCCCCAAGGCTCACCACGTTTCCAGCCTGAACTTTGCAGGTAGTGGGCGGTGGAGGCGAGGGCGTCGGGGGAGCTGTTCCAGATGTCGCGGCGGCCGTCACCGTCGAAGTCCACGGCATGGGTGTCGTACGTGGTGGGGATGAACTGGGTCTGGCCCATGGCCCCGGCCCAGGAGCCGCGCATGGCTTCGGGGGCGATATCGCCGTTCTGCAGGATCTTCAGCGCCGCCAGCAACTGTGCCTGGGCGAATGCCGGGCGACGGCCTTCATAGGCCAGGGTCGCGAGGGAGCGGATCACCGATTTGTTGCCCTGGAACTGGCCGAAATTGCTTTCCATGCCCCAGACGGACACCAGCACATTGCGCTCTACACCGTAGCGTTGCTCGATGCGGCTCAGCAGTTCGCTGTTCTGCGCCAGCAGTGCCTTGCCGTTGCGCACCCGCAGCGGCGACAGCGCGCCGTCGAGGTATTCCCATACCGGGCGGCTGAACTCCGGCTGACTGCGGTCGGCCTTGATCACATCCATATCCGGGGTGATGCCGGCAAAGGCGCGATCGAACAGGCTTGGCGATACGCCGGCTTGCAACGCTTGCTGACGGAAACTGGCCTGCCACTCGGCGAACGTTTGCTGTGGCTGGACTACGATGTCGGCGGATGGCGTGGGCTGGACAAGGACCGGGGCCGGCTGGACTGGCGCGATGGGCAGGGCATCGGCGGCGGTCGGGTGCTCGGCGCAGGCAACGAGCAGGATGAGGCTGAAAGCAGCGGTCAGTTGGCGGAGTTGCCAGCGACGGGAAAGGCGGAAGGGCATGCACGAATCCAGGTAATACGGGTCAGGTGACGACCATATCATGCCTGTGGATTTCCTGCCTTCATGCGGCCTTAAAGCAAGAAGCCTCCCAATCTCTCGATTGGAAGGCTTCGCGGCGGTAGCTGCCTTTGCCCTTTTCCGGTTGTTCCTGGCGGCTGCGGAACAGGGGCTGGGCAATGATGGATTTGGCCTTGTTCGGCCGGGATTTTGCCGATTTCTTGCTCATGGGAGAGGTCCTGCCTGGGTGGATTCGGCGCGAACTATAGGACTGTCACGCGTCCGTCGCAAGGCCGTTGGTCACGATCCTGGCGGTTATTCCGCCGGCAGGTTCAGCCGCTGCCCGGCCATCAGCAGCGAAAGGCGGGTCAGGCTGGTCCACGGCGAACCTTGGGCCTGGCCCTTGATTTGCGCGTCGATGCGTTGGGCGTCAAACAGCAGTTGACCCCAGCGCTGTGCCGAATGGCGTTGCAGTGCCTTGCTCATCAGTGGCTTGCGCTTGTCCCAGACCGGCGGGCGAGCCTGGCTGAAGGCTTTGTCCAACGGTACGCCCTGGCTGTACTGCTGGGCCAGGCCGGTGAGGACGCGCAGCTCCCGGGCCAGGGCCCAGAGAATCACCGGCGGCTCGACGCCTTCGCCGCGCAGGCCTTCGAGCATGCGCAGGGCGTGGGCGGCTTCGCCATTGAGGATGGCGTCGACCAGGCCGAAGACGTCGAAGCGCGCGCTGTCGGCGACCGCACCCTGGACCGTTTCTACGGTGATGGTGTTGCCGTCGGCGAGCAGCTTGAGCTTTTCGATTTCCTGGGCGGCGGCCAGCAAGTTGCCTTCGACCCGCGCGGCGATCAGTTCCACCGCATCACGCTGCGCCGCCAACCCGGCCTGGGCCAGGCGCTGGTTGATCCATTGCGGCAGTTGCTGGGTGTCGACCGGCCAGATCTGGATGAACTGCACCTGCGGCCCTTCGACGAGTGCTTTGCCCCACTTGGTTTTCTGCGCACTGCCGTCGAGCTTGGGCAGGCTGATCAGCAAAAGGGTGTCTTCGGCGGGGCGTGAGCAATATTCGATCAGCGCCGCAGCGCCCTTGTCGCCGGGCTTGCCGGAGGGTAGGCGCAGTTCCAGCACGCGTTTCTGAGCGAACAGCGAGAGGCTGGCACCCGCCTGGAGCAGGGTGCCCCAGTCGAAGTTGGCGTCGGCGCTGAATACCTGACGCTCATCGAAGCCCTGCTGGCGCGCAGCCAGGCGAATGGCGTCGGCGGCTTCCTGGCACAGCAGCGGATCATCGCCGCTGACCACATAAACCGGGGCGAGCGCGCCTTGCAGGTGCTTGTTGAGCTGGGCGGGAGCAAGTTTCATAAAAGAAGTCGGGGCGCCGAAGCGCCCCGTTCAGCCTCAGCGGGCCGGGATTTCCAGCGGCGATTGCTGGGGTTGGGCTGCCTGGGCGCGGCGGGCCGCTTCCAGTGCCTCGGCTTCTGCCCGGGCGCGCTCGTCGGCCTTGGCTTGCAGCTCGTCGAGCTGGGCCGGAGTCAGCAGTTGCAGGCGCAGCACCATGTTCTGTACCAGGTCGCGACGCATTTCCTTGCGGATCTGGCCTGCTTCCTGGCCGGAACCAGTGATGTTGTTGCCGTCATGCACGTAGATCTTGCGGACTTCCAGCTTGTCGTTGAGCAGCGGCGTGTTGTTCTGGCCCTGGATCTCGTAGGACAGTTCGGTGCTCAGCTCGTATTCCACCGAGCGAGCGGAGCCGGCGTAGCTGGCGGCGCGCTGGTTTTCGACTTCGTTGGTCAGGACCAGTTTGAACGGCGCGCCAGCATGGACGTTGACGCCGCTGTTCTTCAGCACGTCGCGCAGTTGAGTGACCGTTTCGCCGTAAGCGTTACGGGCGCTCACATCCAGTTCCTTGATGGCCAGCTCGTTGGTCCCGGTACCACGCAGTTGGAAACCGCAGGCGCTGAGCATTACCGCCAGGCCTATTACCAACAAATTGCGTTTGATCATCTTGTTGCTCCCTTGAAACCTTGTGGGCCTTGTCTGTGCGGGCGCCCGCCAGGGCGCCCGGTCCTGTCAGTTGGCGACGATGTTGACCAGCTTGCCGGGTACCACGATGACCTTGCGGATCGTCAGGCCTTCGGTGAAGCGCAGCACGTTCTCGTTGCTGCGTGCGGCGGCTTCGACGTCCTCGCGGCTGGCGGCGGCAGGCATTTCGATCTGCCCGCGCAACTTGCCGTTGACCTGGATGACCAGTTGCAGGCTGTCCTGCACCAGGGCGCTTTCGTCCACGGCTGGCCAGCCGGCGTTGATCGCCGGGCCGCTGTGGCCGAGGCTCTGCCACAGGCCATGGCTGATATGCGGGGTGATCGGAGCCAGGATCAGGGTCACGGCTTCCAGACCTTCCTGGATCAGCGCGCGGTCCAGCTCGCTGTCCTGGGCGGCCTTTTCCAGCACGTTCATCAGGGTCATCACCTGGGCGATGGCGGTGTTGAATTTGTGGTGCTGGCCGACATCGATGCTGGCCTGGCGAATCGCCGAGTGCGTAGCGCGGCGCACGGCTTTCTGCGCGTCGCTCAGGCTGCTCAGGTCGGCCTTGGCCGGCAGGCCCTGGGCGACATGCGCCTGAGCCAGGCGCCAGACACGACGCAGGAAGCGGCTTGCACCCTCGACGCCGGAGTCGGACCATTCCAGGCTCATGTCGGGCGGCGAGGCGAACATCATGAACAGGCGGCAGGTATCGGCGCCGTAGGCATCGATCATCGACTGTGGGTCAACGCCGTTGTTCTTGGACTTGGACATCTTCTCGGTGCCGCCGATTTCCACCGGCAGGCCGTCGGTCTTCAGGCGTGCGGCGATGATCTTGGCTTTGGCATCACGCTCGAGCTCGACGTCGGCCGGGTTGAACCAGTCCTTGCCGCCATTGCTGGCAACGCGGTAATAGGTCTCGGCGACCACCATGCCCTGGGTCAGCAGGTTCTTGAACGGCTCGCTGGAACTGACCAGGCCTTCGTCACGCATCAGCTTGTGGAAGAAACGCGCGTAGAGAAGGTGCAGGATGGCGTGTTCGATGCCGCCGATGTACTGGTCGACCGGCAACCAGTGGTTGGCCGCTTTCGGATCGACCAGGCCACCTTCGTAGTTCGGCGACGCGTAACGGGCGAAGTACCAGGACGACTCGACGAAGGTGTCCATGGTGTCGGTTTCACGCTTGGCCGCAGTGCCGCATTTCGGGCAGGTGCACTCGTAGAACTCGGGCATGCGCGCCAGTGGCGAGCCAGCGCCATCCGGCACCACGTTCTCCGGCAGGGTGACCGGCAACTGGTCTTCCGGCACCGGTACGTCGCCGCAGGACGGGCAATGGATGATCGGGATCGGGCAGCCCCAGTAGCGCTGGCGGCTGATACCCCAGTCGCGCAGGCGGAACTGGGTGCGAGACTTGCCCGACTCCTTGCGGATCAGCGCGGCTTCGATGGCGTCGAAAGCGCCGGCGAAGTCCAGGCCGTCGAACTCGCCGGAGTTGATCAGTTGGCCATGCTCGCCGTAGGCGGCCTGCCATTCGCTACCGACTTCATCACCGGCGCTGGTGCGGACCACAGCCTTGATCGGCAGTTGGTACTTGCTGGCGAATTCGAAGTCGCGTTCGTCGTGGGCCGGTACGGCCATGACTGCGCCGTCGCCGTAGTGCATCAGCACGTAGTTGGCGACCCACACCGGCAGTTTCTCGCCAGTGAGTGGATGACGGACCAGCAACGAGGTGGCCACGCCTTTCTTTTCCTGGGTGGCGATGTCGGCTTCGGCGACGCTGCCGCTCTTGCATTCGTCGATGAACGCTTGCAGTTCCGGGTTGCCCTGGGCCGCGAGGGTGGCCAGCGGGTGCTCCGCGGCGACGGCGACGTAGGTCGCGCCCATCAGGGTGTCGGGACGGGTGGTAAAGACTTTCAGCGCGCCGGCTTCGCCGATGCTCGCCTCGTCATAGGGGAACTGCACTTCCATGCCGCGGGACTTGCCGATCCAGTTGCGCTGCATGGTCTTGACCTGCTCGGGCCAGCCCGGCAGATCGTCGAGGCTTTCCAGCAGTTCGTCGGCGTAGTCGGTGATCTTGAAGTAGTACATCGGGATTTCGCGCTTCTCGATCAGCGCGCCCGAACGCCAGCCACGGCCGTCGATGACCTGCTCGTTGGCCAGTACGGTCTGATCGGCCGGGTCCCAGTTCACGGTACCGTTCTTGCGGTAGATCACGCCTTTTTCGAACAGGCGGGTGAACAGCCACTGTTCCCAGCGGTAGTAGTCCGGCTTGCAGGTGGTGACTTCACGCGACCAGTCGATGGCCAGGCCCAGGCTCTTGAGCTGGGTCTTCATGTAGTCGATGTTTTCGTAGGTCCACTTGGCCGGCGCGACGTTGTTCTTCATCGCGGCGTTTTCCGCCGGCATGCCGAAGGCATCCCAGCCCATCGGCTGCAGGACGTTCTTGCCGAGCATGCGCTGGTAGCGCGCGATCACGTCGCCGATGGTGTAGTTGCGCACGTGCCCCATGTGTAGCTTGCCGCTCGGGTACGGGAACATCGACAGGCAGTAGTAAGTGTCCTTGCCTGGCTGTTCACTGACTTCAAAAGACTTGTGCTCGTCCCAGTAGGACTGGGCGGCGGCTTCGATTTCGCGGGGCTGATAGTGTTCGTGCATGGCTACTTTGCGCTGAGAAATGGGAGACCTTATCCAGGCCGGTTGAAAACCGTTTGTGCCCGGTAATCCGGTGTCAAGAGTGAACGCCGTAGCATACATGACCCCCAACGGTCGTGGGAAACCCTGATTGCATCGCGGGCCGGCGCCAGGGCCGTTGGTCGCGGCGTCCAGCCGCTTTTGCCGGTGACGCTAAGCTCATGTCTGGGGGAGATGAATTTTATCTTCGATGAGGTGAACGGATGGGAGATTCGCAGCTACAAGCATTGAAACCGGAGCTTTACGAACGACTGATCGACCGTCTGGGACTGGCCCTGGATGTGGCCCGGACCTCGGTTCGATTACGCGATGAAATGCCCGACGAACTGGAACTGCGTGGTTTGAGCAGCGCCGAGTTCGACGTTATCAAAGCCTATCTCGAGTCCGCGCCGGCACGCGGGCAAAAAGTTTCCGGCGTTGCACCCTCAATGGAAGCGCCCCCTTCGGGTCGGGTCATCTGGCTCAAGGACAAGGCACGTTCCACCGCAGCGCTCAACACCCGAGCGCTGCAACGCAAATAGCGTTAGGCCTATCACGGCGCAGTCTGGAGTGCGCCACCGCAGCATTCTTTTCTCCGATACGGCGCCTGGTTACTGTTTCCAGGCGCCGATTTCTCTTAGGCTTCGCGCATTTCAGGGAGATGCCCGATGCCGTTTCGTTTTTTCGTCAAACAATGGTTGATGCCGCCAGGCATTTTCTTCGTGCTGCTGATTGCCGGCTGGTGGCTGCGCAAATCGTGGCCGCGTACGGCCCGTTTGTGCTTCGTCGCGGGATTCGGCGGCCTGTTGGCGATGAGCCTGCCGGTGGTGATGCAGCAAATGGCCAGTCAGCTCGAGACCGAGCCGGCGTTGAGCGTGGACCAGTGGGCAACGTTGGCCGAGCGCGCTGATGCCATCGTCGTCCTCGGTGCAGGGCGCGAGCGCGGCGACCCGGCCTGGGGCTCGCAAGACCAGCCAACCGGGGTGGCCCTCGAACGCATGCGCTATGCCGCGCAACTGGCCAAGGCGTCCGGGCTGCCGGTACTGACCACGGGCGGTCTGCATTACGGCTCGCCGCCCAGCGAAGCACGGCTGATGGCCGATTCGATGCAGCGGGATTTCGGTGTGCCGGTGCGCTGGCTGGAGGAAGAGAGCCGCACCACCTGGGAGAATGCCGAGCTGAGCGCCGCGATGCTGCTGCCACAAGGGGTCAAGCGGGTTGTCGTGGTGACCCAGGCCTGGCACATGCAGCGCTCGGTCTGGAGTTTCCAGCAGGCTGGTTTTGACGTGGTGCCAGCGCCGGTGGGCTTCATGGGCATCGACCACGGCTACCCGTTCGGCGGTTGGCTGCCGCACAGCAAGGTGATGTGGCAAAGCGGCCAACTGTTCAACGAAGCAGTTGGCCTTGTCGGTTACCGACTTTTCTACTGAGGCTCAGACCGTCTTGGCGATCCGGCTGGTCAGCAATGCCCAGCCCAGCAACAGCGTGCAGAGGATCAACAGCGGCCACGAACGCCATTGCAGGTAAGGCGTCAGTTGCTGCATCGGCACCACTTCGCCGTAGAGGATGGCGCGTTCGAACTGCGGAATCTGCGCGGTGATGCGACCGAACGGGTCGATCAGGCCGGTAACGCCGTTGTTGGTCGAACGGATCATCCAGCGTCCGGCTTCAAGGGCGCGCATCTGCGCCATCTGCAGGTGCTGCAGCGGGCCGATGGACTTGCCGAACCAGGTGTCATTGCTGATGGTCAGGAGGATGTCGCTGCGTGCCGCCAGGCTCGCGGCCAGTTCCGGGTAGACCACTTCGTAGCAGATGAACGGCGCAAGCTGGTAGCCCTTGGCCTGCAGCAGTGGCTGGTCGGCCGGGCCGCGGGCGAAGTCGGACATGGGCAGGTCGAAGAATTCGATCAGGCCGCGCAGCAGGTCTTGCAGCGGAACATATTCGCCGAAGGGCACCAGCTTCTGTTTCAGGTAGGTGCCGTCGCCTTCGCCGATCGCGGTGATGCCGTTGTAGTAGCGCCGCTGCTCGTGTTCGATCTGCCGCACCGGAACCCCGGTGATCAGCGCGGAATGCCGATCTCCGGCGAAGCCGCTCATCATGTCCAGATAGCCTTGCACCGAATCCTTGAACACCGGCACCGCGGTTTCCGGCCAGACGATCAGGTCAACCGGCTTGCTGGTGAAGCTCATGTCGCGGTACAGCTCCAGTTGACTGCGCAACTGGTTGGGTTCCCATTTCAGGCTTTGTTCTATGTTGCCCTGGATGGCCGCGACCTTCAGGGGATCGCCGGACGGCACGGTCCAGGCATGCCCCTTGAGCCCCAGGCCGATGGTCCACGGGCCGACCAGCAAGGCGATGCCGGCCGCGAGGAAGGCTTTGCGCTGGCGCAGAAGACGCAGGTTGCACAGCAGCGCGGCGGTCAATGCCAGCGTGAAGGACACCAGCCACATGCCGCCCACCGGCGCGAGGCCGGCGAGTGGGCCGTCAAGCTGGCTGTAACCGGCGTAGAGCCAGGGGAAGCCGGTCAGAAACCAGCCGCGGAAGGCTTCCTGGCCCAGCCACAGGGCGGCGAAGCCCAAGGCGTCGGCCAGTGGCGCTTCGTTGCGCCGCAGCCAGCGCGCCCAGAGCCAGGCGGGCAGGGCAAAGAACCAGGCGATGGAGGCGAAGAACGCGAGCATCAGCCCGCCGGCCAGCAGCGCCGAGGCACCGCCGTAGGTGTGGATACTGACGTAGATCCACCAGGTGCCGGCGGCGAACAGGCCGAAGCCGTAGCACCAGCCGCGACCTAGCGCCTGGCGCGGGCTCAGCTCGCGCAGGCCGAGGTAGAACAGACCCAGCGACAGCAAGGCCAGCGGCCAGATATCGAACGGCGCGAGCGCCAGCGGAGTCAGGGCGCCGGCCGCCACGGCCAGCAGGTTACCGGGCCAGCCGGGGCGGGTGATCCAACGCATGGTGGTCCTTAGCGGGTGACGGGAGTCAGGCGCAGCAGGTGTATCCGGCGGCTGTCAGCGTTGAGGATACGGAAGCGATACGGCCCGATTTCAGTGGTTTCGTTGCGCTTGGGCAGGTGCCCGAACGCGCTCATGACCAGGCCACCGACGGTGTCGAACTCGTCGTCGGAGAACTCGCTGTCGAAGAACTCGTTGAAGTTCTCGATCGGGGTCAGCGCCTTGATCAGGAAATCACCGCTGGGCAGCGGTTTGATGTAGCTGTCTTCCTCGACATCGTGCTCGTCCTCGATATCGCCGACGATCTGCTCCAGCACGTCCTCGATGGTCACCAGACCTGCCACGCCGCCGTATTCGTCGATGACGATGGCCATGTGGTTATGGTTGGCGCGGAACTCGCGCAGCAGGACGTTCAGGCGCTTGGATTCGGGCACGAAGGTGGCCGGGCGCAGCAGGTCCTTGATGTTGAAGCTGTCGCCGTTCTCCTTGAGGATCAGCGGCAACAGGTCCTTGGCGAGCAGGACGCCGAGGACATCGTCGTGGCTTTCGCCAACCACCGGATAGCGCGAGTGCGCGGCGTCGATGATCGCCGGGAGGAACTCGCGGGGCGACTGCGACGACTTGATGCTGATCATCTGCGAGCGCGGCACCATGATGTCGCGCACCTGCAGGTCGGCGACCTGGATGGCGCCTTCGACGATGGTCAGCGCTTCGCTGTCGAGCAGCTTGTTCTGGTGGGCTTCGCGCAGCAGCTCAAGGAGCTCCTGGCGGTTTTTCGGCTCATGGGCAAAAGCCTGGGTCAGTTTGCCCAGCCAGGACTTTTGCCCGTTGCTCGATCGATCTTCGCTCATGGCGGTTACTCGTGGTCCTTGCAGATATCGGTGTGAGGTGTGTCGTTTTCGTCGTCGGCATAAGGGTCCGGATGACCCAGTTCTGCTAGCAACGTTCGTTCCAGTGCTTCCATTTCCTCGGCCTCATCGTCATCGATGTGGTCGTAGCCCAACAGGTGCAGGCAACCATGGATGACCAGGTGCGCCCAGTGGGCTTCAAGGGACTTTCCTTGCTCGGCGGCTTCACGCTCGACCACTGCCACGCAGATCACCAGATCGCCCAGCAGCGGAATATCGAGCATGTCGTCGGGGACGTCGGCGGGGAAGGACAGTACGTTGGTGGCGTAGTCCTTGTGCCTGTACGTGTGATTCAGTTCGCGGGCTTCAGCTTCGTCCACCAGACGGATGGTCATTTCCGAGTCGGCAGTGCGCTGGCGCAGGGCCAGTTCGCACCAGCGGCGGAACAGGGCGTCATCGGGGGCGGCCGCTTCGGTCGCCCGTTGCAGGTCCAGTTCAAGCATTGCGCGGTTTGCCTTCAGCCTTGGCCTGCTGGTCTTCGAAGCGCTCGTAGGCTTCGACGATGCGTTGCACCAGTGGATGGCGCACCACGTCCTTGGGCTGGAAATGGGTGAAGGTGATGCCCGGCACGCCTTTGAGCACCTCGATGACATGGGCCAGGCCCGACTTGGTGCCACGCGGCAGGTCGACCTGGGTGATGTCACCGGTGATCACGGCGGTGGAGCCGAAGCCGATGCGGGTCAGGAACATCTTCATCTGCTCGACGGTGGTGTTCTGGCTCTCGTCGAGAATGATGAAGCTGTTGTTCAGCGTGCGGCCACGCATGTAGGCCAGCGGGGCGATTTCGATGACCTGGCGCTCGATGAGCTTGGTCACGTGCTCGAAGCCGAACATTTCATACAGGGCGTCGTACAGCGGGCGCAGGTACGGATCGATCTTCTGGGCCAGGTCGCCGGGCAGGAAGCCGAGTTTTTCACCCGCCTCTACCGCCGGGCGCACCAGCAGGATGCGTCGCACCTGTTCGCGCTCTAGCGCGTCCACGGCGCAGGCTACCGCGAGGTAGGTCTTGCCGGTACCGGCCGGGCCGATGCCGAAGTTGATGTCGTTGCCGAGGATTTCCTTGACGTAGCGTTGCTGGTTCAGCCCGCGCGGACGGATGGTGCCCTTGCGCGTGCGCAGCGAGACGCTGACTTCGTTGATGGCCGGGTTTTCCAGCGCTTCAACCGTGGATTCCTGGAGGTACAGATGGACCATTTCCGGCGACAGTTCAGTGGCCTTGGTCTCGCGATAGAGACGGCGCAGCAGTTGCTCGGCGGAGGAGGTGACCTTGGGCTCGCCAATCAATTCGAACTGGTTGCCGCGATTGCGGATTTCGATGGCCAGGCGTTGTTCGATCAGGCGCAGGTGCTCGTCGAACTGGCCGCACAGGTTGGCGAAACGGTGAGCTTCGAAGGGCTCGAGGATGAAACGATGGGGTTCGATGGGTGCGTTCAAGGTTGTTTTAAGCCGCCCTTGGGCAAGAAATATGTGGTGAAGGATAACCCCAGCCGCGTGCCTGCGAAAGCGCTGAAACGATCAATGGGTGGCGGGTTTGTCCGGGCCCGCCACCGTGCGCGATCATCGGGTGACCCAACGGGTGTACAGTGCAGGACCGGTGGCGGACTGTTCCCACGCCAGTGGTCCCAAGGGCCTGTGCTATAGTTCGCGCCCTCTTTGATTCCGATCTTGCCTGCCGAACATGACCAAGCGTGAAGCCCCCATCTACAAAGTGATCTTTCTCAATCAGGGTCAGGTATTCGAGATGTATGCCAAGCAGATCTACCAGAGTGATCTGTGGGGCTTTCTCGAAATAGAGGAATTCGTGTTCGGCGAGCGCACCCAGGTGGTGGTCGATCCCAGCGAAGAGAAGCTCAAGGCGCAGTTCGAAGGTGTCACCCGCAGCTTTGTGCCGATGCATTCGATCGTGCGAATCGATGAAGTCGAGCGCCTGGGTACGCCGAAGATCAGTGAGGCCAAGGGCGTCAGCAATGTGATGCCGTTCCCGATGCCTATCTCGGATAAGTAAGCCGGAGAAATAAGCCCGGATCAGGGCAGTGGCGAGAAGGGGGTGCGACCGTCGACGGTCTGCAGCTCCAGCAAATACTTGCGGAAGATCTGCCCGAGCACCTGGGTGGCGACTTCCAGTTCATCACGCTGCATCTGCGCCGCCACCTGGTCGGCCAGGTCCAGCGCATCCTCGGCGCCGTTGACCGCCGCCATCTTCAGCACGATATACGCCTGGACGTTATTGGCGGGGACGCCTTCGCCGCGGAAGAACATCGTGCCCAGTTGCAGTTGCGCGTCGGCGTGGCCTTGCAGCGAAGCCTGCTCGAAATAATTCAGGGCCTGATTGAGGTCGCGCGGAGTGTTCTTGCCATCGTGATAGAACTCACCCAGTTCGTATTGCGCCTGGGCATCGCCGGATTGCGCGGACTGCTTGCAGCGAGTCACCGCGTCGGCGAGTTCTTCTGGGGACGTGTTGAGGGTGCAGCGGCCCGTGGTGGGGATCAGCAACGAGTTACCGCCTGCCATGGCCAGCAGGGGCTGAAGTAGCAACAGGCAGCCCAGGACGAGGGCGCGGCCGGCGCGGTTCATGGTGATCGACTTACCTCTGCAAAGCTGCGGCCAAAGTGTGTCTGGTGGCACATTATGGGATAAGCAGCGCCAACCTTACAAAGTCTTTACCAGAATTTCTGTTAATGAGACGGAATTAACTGTCACGCCTTTGGTTAATTCTTAATAAACAGGGGCGAAAGTCTTACAAGCCATTGGCTTCAAGACTTTCGCCCCCGTTATGTTTGCCCGCTGTTTACTTCAGGCTGGCGAAGGCCCGCTCGGCGGCATCGAGAGTGATCTTCAGTTCGGTTTCGCCGTGGGCGATCGAGGTGAAGCCCGCTTCGAAGGCGCTTGGCGCCAGGTACACGCCGCCTTCCAGCATCAGGTGGAAGAAGCGCTTGAAGCGATCGGTGTCGCTGCCCATCACGTCTTCGAAGGTGACGATATCGTCGGCCCCGGTGAAGTACAGGCCGAACATGCCGCCCGCCTGGGTGGTGACGAACGGTACGCCCGCCGCGTCGGCGCGTTGTTGCAGGCCGTCCAGCAGGCGGCTGGTGAAGGCGCTCAGCTCGTCGTGGAAGCCCGGACGGCTGATCAGCTTCAGGGTGGTCAGACCGGCGGCCATGGCCAGCGGGTTACCGGACAGGGTACCGGCCTGGTAGACCGGGCCCAGCGGGGCGATCTGTTCCATGATGTGGCGCTTGCCACCGAAGCAGCCGACCGGCATGCCGCCGCCGACGATCTTGCCGAAGGTCGACAGGTCCGGAGTCACGCCGTAGTGCGCCTGGGCGCCGCCGAGGGCGACACGGAAACCGGTCATCACTTCGTCGAAGATCAGCACCACGCCGTGCTGGTCGCACAGGCTGCGCAGGCCTTCGAGGAAACCCGGCGCCGGCGGCACGCAGTTCATGTTGCCGGCCACCGGCTCGACGATGATGCACGCCACGTCCTGGCCCACTTCGGCCAGCATTTTCGCCACCGCGTCGATGTCGTTGAACGGCAGGGTCAGGGTGTGTTTGGCGAAGTCCGCCGGTACACCGGCCGAGCTTGGCACGCCCTGTGTCAGAAGGCCGGAGCCGGCTTTCACCAGCAGGCTGTCGGAGTGACCGTGGTAGCAGCCTTCGAACTTGATGATGCTGTCGCGACCGGTGAAGCCACGGGCCAGGCGGATGGCGCTCATGGTCGCCTCGGTGCCGGAGCTGACCATGCGCACCATTTCCATCGACGGCACCAGCGAGCAGACCAGATCGGCCATCTCGGTTTCCATCGCGGTCGGAGCGCCGTAGGACAGGCCGTGCTCCAGTTGCTTGCGCACGGATGCCAGCACGTCCGGGTGGCTGTGGCCGAGGATCATCGGGCCCCACGAGCCGACGTAATCGACATAACGCTTGTCGTCTTCGTCAGTGACGTAGGCGCCTTCGGCGTGTTTGAAGAACAGCGGGGTGCCGCCGACGCTGCGGAAGGCACGGACCGGCGAGTTGACGCCGCCGGGGATGTGTTTCTGGGCGTTGGCGAACAGGATTTCGGAACGGGACATGGTGGTCTCTCGCAAATCAGATACGGGTAAAGAGGGCGTTGAAGGCACGGGCGCGGCGGGTGACTTCTTGCGCGCTGTCGGCACCGAACAGGCCGTGGATCACCGCCAGCAGATCGGCGCCGTGCTCGACCAGCGGTGGAGCGTTCTCCAGGGTGATGCCGCCGATGACTGCGATCGGCAGTTTGATCCGCGTGCGGGCCTGCTCCAGCAACTCGACGTTGGCCGCCGGCGCGCCGGGCTTGGTCACCGAATTGAAGAAGCGGCCGAAGGCGACATAGCTGGCGCCTTCGCGGGCGGCCTGTTCGGCCAGATCAAGCTGGGCATGGCAAGTGGAACCGATGATTGCCTGGCGCCCGAGCAGGGTCCGCGCCGGGGTCAGCGGGCCGTCGGTCTGCCCCAGGTGCACGCCGACGCCCAGGCGCGCGGCCAGTTCAGCGTCGTCGTTGATGATCAGGTGGGTCTTGTAGCGCTCGCAGAGGTCGCGCAGGGCTTCGGCCTCGCGCAGGCGTTGCGCCTGGTTTTCGCTCTTGTCGCGGTATTGCAGCAGGGTCACCCCGCCTTCCAGCGCGGCCTCGACATAAGGCAGAAACCGGCCGGCCAGCAACTGGCTGTCGGTGATGGCATACAAACCGCGTAGCTTCATTACAGGCGCCTCACAGCAATCAGTGTTTCAGGAGCAGAAATCCAGGGGCAGGCGGCGGGGCACGAACTGGCCCTTGCCCAGTTGTTCGGCGTCGCGCAGGGTCCGCCAGGTGTAATCCAGCGCCGAGCGCACCGCGCTCGGCAGTTGCTCGCCAAGGGCCAGGCGGCCGGCGAGGGCGCTGGCCAGTGTGCAGCCGGAACCGTGGTAGCTGCCGGGCAGGCGCTGGCAGGTCCAGGTGGATTGCTCGCCGTCGCGGCTGTAAAGACGGTTGTGGATTTCGGTTTCTTCGCCGTGGCCGCCGGTGATCAGCAGGTGCTTGACGAACGGCAGGAGTTTTTCCGCGCATTCGTCGGCCGTGCCCTCGGGCAGTTCGGCGAGGATGCGTGCTTCGGGCAGGTTCGGCGTGGCGATGGTTGCCAGCGGCAGCAGGCGTTCGCGGATCGCGTAGCCAACTTCGTCCTTGCCCAGCCGACCGCCGCCACCGGCGCGCAGCACCGGATCGCAGACCACCGGCAGGTGCGGGTGCGCGCTGAGCAGTTCGACCACGGTCTCGACCATCTCCAGCGAACCGAGCATGCCGAGCTTGACCGCGGCGACCTCGGAATCAGCCAGGACGATGTTGGCCTGGGCCAGCACCCACTCGCGGTCGAGCACGCGGAAGTCCTGGACATTGACGGTATCCTGCACGGTCAGTGCGGTCACGGCCGGAGCGGCGTGACAGCCTTGCGCGATCAGGGCTTCGATATCTGCCTGCAAGCCGGCGCCGCCACTGGGGTCGTGGCCGGAGAGACAGAGGACAACGGGGCGGGAGCTGTAGATATTCATGGTGCGCGAGCTTACCACCAAACTCTTTTAGCGGGTTTGCCGCCGCGCGCGAGTTTTTTGATCGACCGGTCAGAAATATTTTGTTTTATGGCTGTGTAGGCCGGGATAGAGCGGCCGCCTTGAAATTCTCCGTGGTCGCTGGCAGCGCCGAGCGGCTATACTTGCGCGCTTCGAAATTGACATCAGGCACTGCCGGATTTCGTCGTCTCAAACGGACAGGAGGCATCGCGACGCGACCGTGCAGGCCACGCTGGGGCTGTATGCGCTATTTGCTGATCGTTCTGTTGGGCTGGCTTCCGTTGCTGGCCGATGCGGTGGAGTTCGACGACTCGACCCGAAACCTGCCCCTGGGCCGCGTCATGCAGGTGTTCGAAGACCACGACGGCAGTGCCTCCATCGCCCAGGTCAGTGCGCCATCCTTTGCCACCCACTTCCAGCCGCACCAGGCTGATGTGCTCAACGCCGGTTATTCCAAGTCCGCGTTCTGGCTGAAAATCGACCTCCACTACAACGCCATGCCCCAGGCCGCGCCGCGCACCTGGCTGCTCGAGCTCGCCTACCCGCCGCTGGACCACCTTGAGCTGTATTTGCCGGACGCCGGCGGCAGTTATCGCCTGGTCCAACGCACCGGCGATGCGCTGCCGTATGCCAGCCGACAGATCGCCCAGAACAACTACCTGTTTGAACTGCCCTTGCAGCCGGACCAGTCGCTGACCGTTTATCTGCGCCTGCAAAGCGAAGGCTCGGTGCAGGCGCCGCTGACGCTGTGGTCCAGCCAGGCCTATGTGGAAGCCCTGCCGGCGAAGATCTATGTGCTCGGGCTGATCTACGGCGTGCTGCTGGGGATGCTGGTCTACAACCTGTTCATCTATGTCAGCGTGCGCGACACCAGTTACCTCTGGTACATCCTTTATATCGCCTCGTTCGGTCTCTATCAGTTGTCCGTCAACGGTGCGGCGGTGGCCTATTTCTGGCCGGACAGCCCGTGGTGGGCGAATGCCGCGACGCCGCTGTTCATCGGCGCTGCCGGCCTGTTCGGTTGCCAGTTCGCCCGCAGTTTCCTGCAGATGTCCCGCCACAGCCGGGCCTTCGACCGTCTGCTGCTGGGGCTGGTGATCTGCTCGGCGCTGGTGATGTTGATGTCGCTGGCGTTCAGCTACGGCCTCGCTTTGCGCCTGGCCACCGCGCTGGCGCTGGCCTTCACCCTGTGCATCTTTGCCGCCGGCGTGTTCGCCTGGCGGCGAGGCATGCGGGTAGCGCGCTACTTCATCATCGCCTGGTCGGCGTTCCTGCTCGGTGGCCTGGTCAACACGCTGATGGTGCTCGGCTACCTGCCCAACGTCTTCCTCACCATGTACGCCAGCCAGATCGGCGCGGCGCTGGAGGTTGGCCTGCTGTCGCTGGCCCTGGCCGACCGGATCAACGGCATGCGTGACGAACAGGCACGAACCCTGCGCGAAGCCGGTCATGCGCTGGAGCAAATGAACCAGCAACTGGCCCACAGCAACCGCCTCAAGGATCAATTCCTCGCCACCGTGACCCACGAACTGCGCACCCCGATGAACGGCGTGATCGGCTCGCTGGAACTGATGCAGACGCTGCCGCTGGAAGCCGAGCTGGGCCACTACCAGCACACCGCCAGTGTTGCTGCGCAGAACATGATGCGCATGGTCGATGACATCCTCGTCCTCACTGAACTGCAGGCCGGCCGGCTGGCCGCGCGCAACGAGCCGTTCAGCCTGCGTGGCCTGCTGCATGAATTGCGCGGGCGGTTCCACCCGACAGCCCTGGACAAGGGCCTGCTGCTGAACCTGGACGCGGCGGAAGAACTGCCGGACCGGATCGTCGGCGACCGGCACAAGCTGGCCCTGTGCCTTGGCCACCTGCTCGACAACGCCCTCAAGTTCACCCACCGCGGCGGCGTCAGCCTGCAGGTGCGGGGTGGCCGGGCGCAGGGGCAGTCGCTGCACTTGAGTTTCGTCGTGCGCGACAGCGGCATTGGCTTCGCCGCGCTGGACGAGACCCTGCTGTACCAGCGTTTCTTCCAGGTCGATGGCTCGATGAGCCGTGAATACGGCGGGCTCGGTATTGGCCTGGCGATCTGCCGGAAGCTGGCCGGGCTGATCGATGCCCGATTGCAGCACAGCTCGGTGCCGGGCGAGGGCAGCCGCTTCGAACTCGATGTAGCGGTGACCCTGGCAGCGCCGCAGGTCGACGCCCACGGGCAGGTGTCATATCGCGGCTAGTGTGGCGTTTATGTCACTTTGACCCTGGCGTAGGGCGTGATTCACTGGCTTTTTCAGACACGTCCTATCGATCAGGAGCCCCCGCATGAACCTGCATCAGTACGCTGAAACCCACGAAGTCACCAACCAGCCGCCGTCCCTCGATGGCGCCAACCTCTACCGCCTCGACCTGCCGTTGCAGGAATGGAGTCGCAGGTTCGGGGCCGGTTGGGCCGAGTCGCGGATCGATGCCTACGGTGCCCTTGCCGGCGGGCCACTGATGGAGGCGGGTTTTCTCGCCAACCAGAACAAACCGCAGTTCGTCAGCCACGACCGCTACGGCCACCGGATCGATCTGGTGGAGTTTCATCCGGCCTATCACGAACTGATGCGCACGGCCGTCGAACACGGCCTGCCGTCACTGCCCTGGACCGACCCGCGGGAAGGCGCGCATGTCGCCCGCGCCTCTATGACCTACCTGCACAGCCAGGCCGAAGCCGGCAGTGGCTGCCCGCTGACCATGACTTTCGCCGCGGTGCCGGCGCTGAAACTGCAGCCGGAGCTGGCGCACTACTGGCTGCCCAAGGTGCTGGCCACCGAGTACGACCCACGCAATGTCGGCGACCGGCACAAGGCCGGGGTCACCATTGGCATGGCGATGACCGAGAAACAGGGCGGCACCGACGTGCGGGCCAACACCACCCGGGCCTACCCGGTGGGTTCGCCGGGGCCGGGCCAGGCCTACGAGCTGGTCGGCCACAAGTGGTTCTGTTCGGCACCGATGTGCGACGCCTTCCTTACCCTGGCGCAGACCGAAAAGGGCCTGAGCTGCTTCCTGCTGCCGCGCCATCGCCCGGATGACCAGCGCAACGAGTTCTACGTGCAGCGCCTGAAGAACAAGCTCGGCAACTGGTCCAACGCGTCCAGCGAAGTCGAGTTTCGCGGCGCCCTGGCCTGGATGATCGGCGAGGAAGGCCGCGGCGTGCCGACCATCATCGAGATGGTGGCGATGACCCGCTTCGATTGCATGGTCGGCTCCAGCGCGTTGATGCGCCAGGCCCTGACCCAGGCGGCCCATCACTGCGCGCACCGTCAGGTCAGCGGCCGCCTGTTGGCGGAACAGCCGCTGATGCAAAACGTGCTGGCGGACCTCGCGCTGGAAAGCGAAGCGGCGCTGGCCCTGAGCCTGCGCATGGGCCACGCCCTCGACCATCTCGACGATCCGCACCAGGCCCGCTTCGCCCGGCTGGTGACGGCGGTGGGCAAGTATTGGATCTGCAAACGCGCCCCGGCGATGATCAACGAGGCCGCCGAATGCATGGGCGGCGCCGGTTATGTCGAAGACAGCATTCTCCCGCGGCTGTACCGCGAGGCGCCGGTGAACTCGACCTGGGAAGGCTCGGGCAACGTCCAGTGCCTGGACGTGCTGCGGGCGTTGTCCAAAGAGCCGGGTGTTCTCGACAGCCTGTTCGCCGAACTCGGCGACGGCCACGGCGACCCGCGTCTGGCCGCGCATATCGGCAACCTCAAGGCGGCGTTCGCCGACACCGGCGATATCCAGTACCGCGCCCGGCAACTGGTCGAAGAAATCGCCGTCGGTCTGCAGGCCAAGCTGCTGCTGGAGGCGGGCAACGCCACGGTGAGCGACGCCTTTATCGCCAGCCGGCTCAGTGGCGGCGGGCGGGTCTATGGCACCTTGCCGCGAGGCGTGGACGTCGCCGCGCTGGTGCAACGGGCCACGCCGGCCTGGCCGCTCTGAACGGGCGTGCCTTTGGCCGCGGATGTAGGCAAGATGGAAACCTGCATGTCAGACAGGAAGTAACCAGTGAGCCGTTTTGATGAAGCCTTCGTTGTCGTAGAAACCGCCGAGCAAGCTGTCGATCGCCTCGCGGCCCTGCACGAAAACGCGACTACCGCCTTGAGCCAGGCGCTCAAGCGCTACCTGAAGGACCGTACCGAGCCGGATGCGGACGAGCGTGCGCAGTTCCGCTATCCCGAACTGCGCCTGACCTATCACTACAACGGTGAGGTCGCCGCCACCACCCGGGCCTACGCCAAGGTCCAGTTGCCGGGCACTTATAGCGTCACCGTGACCCATCCGGCGGCGTTCCGAGGCTACCTGCTGGAGCAACTGCGCCCGTTGATGCAGGACTTCACCGTCACCGTCGAAGTGGGCGTCAGCGAACAGAACATTCCTTACCCCTACGTGGTCGAGCAGGGCGATGAACTGGCCGGCACCGGCATCACCGCCGCGGCGCTGGCGCGGGTGTTCCCGAGCACCGACCTGTCCGCCGCCACCGATGGTATCGCTGACGGCCTGTACGACTGGGGCAGCGCCGAGACCCTGCCGCTGGCGCTGTTCGACGCCGCGCGGGTGGACTTCTCGCTGCGCCGCCTGGTGCATTACACCGGCAGCGACTGGCGCCATGTGCAGCCGTGGATCCTGCTGACCAACTACCACCGCTACGTCGACCAGTTCATCAGCCATGGCCTTGAACAATTGCGCGACGACCCGCGCTTCGTGCGCATGGTCCTGCCGGGCAACGTCATCATCGAAAAGGCCATGGACAACGGCGAGGCCCAGGCGCTGGTGGCCGGGGTGGTCTGGCACCGCTACCAGATGCCGGCCTATCACCTGATCGCCGCCGATGGCGATGGTGTCACCCTGGTCAACATCGGCGTCGGCCCGTCCAACGCCAAGAACATCACCGACCACCTGGCGGTGCTGCGTCCGCATTGCTGGCTGATGATCGGCCACTGCGGCGGCCTGCGGCAGTCGCAGACCATCGGTGACTACGTGCTGGCCCACGCCTACATGCGGCGCGACGGCATTCTCGACCGCGTGGTGCCGCCGAACATTCCGATCCCGGCCCTGGCCGAAGTGCAGATGGCCTTGCAGGAAGCGGCGGCGCAGGTCACCGGCGAACGTGGCGACGAACTGAAGAAACGCCTGCGCACCGGCACCGTGCTGACCTACGACGACCGCAACTGGGAACTGCGCTGGGCTCAGGAACGACCGTTGATCAACCTGTCGCGCGCCGTGGCGGTGGACATGGAAAGCGGCACCATCGCCGCTCAGGGTTATCGCTTGCGGGTGCCGTACGGCACGTTGCTGTGCGTCTCCGACAAGCCGCTGCACAGCGAGATCAAGCTGCCGGGCGCGGCCAACGCCTTCTACAACCGCGCCGTCAGCCAGCACTTGAAGATCGGCATCGCCGCCCTCGATCTGCTGCGCACCGAACTGAACTCGCTGCACTCGCGTAAACTGCGCAGTTTTGACGAGCCGCCGTTCCGCTGAGGCCCCATGCCGTTACCCCCACGCTCCACGCCGCGCCGCCCCGCGGCAAAACCCGCCGGTCCGCGACGCCCGCCCAAGGCGCCGCCGGCCGAGTCGCGGTTGATCCTGTTCAACAAGCCTTTTGACGTGCTGACCCAATTCAGCGACGGCGAGGGGCGGGCGACCCTCAAGGATTTCATCGCGGTGCCCGGCGTCTATCCCGCCGGTCGCCTCGATCGCGACAGCGAAGGCCTGCTGCTGCTGACCAACGACGGCCAGTTGCAGGCGCGCATCGCCGACCCGAAGCACAAGCTGCCAAAAACGTATTGGGTGCAGGTGGAAGGCGAGCCGAACGAAGAGCAGATCCAGCGCCTGCGCGACGGCGTCGAACTGAATGACGGCATGACCCTGCCGGCCCAGGCCCGGCAACTGCAAGAGCCGGACCTCTGGCCACGCAATCCGCCGGTGCGGTTTCGCAAGAGCGTGCCGACCTCTTGGCTGGAGTTGATCATCAAGGAAGGGCGTAACCGCCAGGTGCGACGAATGACCGCGGCGGTGGGGCTGCCGACCCTGCGTCTGGTGCGGGTCAGGATCGGCGACTGGACTGTGGACGGGCTTGAGCCAGGCCAGTGGAAGGAAGTGCCTGCGAAGCGCTGAGGCTTACTGATGAAGCTCGATCCAGGTGATCACCACGCTCTTGATGACGAAGGCGAGGACACCCAGGCCGAGCGCGAAAAACAGGATGAACGTGCCGAGTTTGCCGGCCTTGGACTTCTTTGCCAGGTCCCAGACGATGAAGCCCATGAAACCAATCAGGATGGTGACGAGGATGGTCATCATCCACTCTTCGAACAACACAGGATCCATCGATTTTCTCCGGCGGCGTGAGGCGCGCAAGTATACGCCTCACCCTCAGGGCTGACTAACGCAGGTGCGTCAGCGGCAGCTCCGTACTGGCCAACACTTGATTCAGGACAAAGCTTGAGCGAACGCTGGTCACGCCCTCGATACGGGTCAGGTGACCGAGCAGCAGTTTCTGGTAATGATCCATGTCCGGCACCACCACTTTGAGCTGGTAGTCGGCGTCCATCCCGGTGACCAGGCTGCATTCCAGTACCTGCGGCAGGTTGCGGATCGCCGCTTCGAAGGTCTCGAAACGCTCGGGTGTGTGTCGGTCCATGCCGATCAGCACGTAGGCAGTCAGGCTCAGGCCGAGCTTTTTGCGGTCCAGCAGCGCGACCTGGCGGGAGATGAAACCGTCGTCTTCCAGTTGCTTGACCCGTCGCGAGCAGGGCGAGGGCGACAGCCCGATGCGCTCGGCGAGTTCCTGGTTGGAGATGCGTGCGTCGCGCTGCAATTCGGCGAGAATGCTCAGGTCATAGCGGTCCAGCTTGCTCATCGATCAGGCCTTTTCTGTTTGAATTGCTGACAATTATTAATATTTAGTAAAAAATTGCGCAAGTGGTGTTTTTTTCCGCAATCTTCGCAATCCTCTATCACCTCTATTTTCCTATGATTGTTTCCAGAATCACTGCCCGGACACACGTCCACGGCGACTGACTCAATCAGGACAGTCGCGGCCAGCAATCCCACAGGGTTGTGCTTGGCCCCCGGGCTACACACGGTCCACAAGACAGGTGTGAGGTGAGCCGGCGTCACAAGCGCCGAGCCAGGACAAAATTCTCAAAGGGCGACCCAACGGTCGCCCTTTTTTAATGTCCGAGATTTCATCTGGCGACCGGAACTGCGCCTGCTAGAGTGGCGCTGTGATCATTTCCTACGATGAAAGAGGAACAGCATGACCTTGCGTATCTGGCCGTTGGTGGGTGTCGGCGTGCTCTGCCTGAGCCTGGGCGTCCATGCCGATGACGAGCGGGATCACCGCGGGCCTTCGGAGTCCCGAGGTGGCGAGCAGCACCAGCAGGGATCGCCGCTGGGCCAGCGGCCTGACGAGGTGCGACAGACCCAGCCGCCGCGCCAGGGCCATTACCAGGACATCCCCCGGCGCAACGAGGGTAATCCGAACTGGCAGGGCAACCAGGGCGGTCAACGGCCGCAGCAGCCGAGCTGGAACGGCCGCCCCAGCGGGCATGGCAATGGCTGGGGCCCGGGACCGCAATACCGGCCGGGACACACCATCGACCGTTTCCCTGATCGTTTTTCGCGGGTGCCGTATCGCGGCCAGGACTACTTTTTCTCTGGCGGCTACTGGTATCGCCCGCATGGCGGCGGCTACGTCGTGGTGACCCCGCCTTACGGCGTGCGGGTGAGCTACCTGCCGGATTACGCCCGCGAGATGTGGATCGGCGGGGCGTTGTTCTTCCTGGTGGCGGACACCTATTACCAGTACCTGAATGACAGCCGCGACTACGTGGTGGTCAATCCGCCGCAGGTCCAGCAGCCGGTGCCGGTGCAGGGCAGTGGCTATGACGTGATCGCCTATCCGATGCAGGGCCAGCCGCCGCAGCAGGTCGAGCAGGACCGCTACCAATGCCATCGCTGGGCGGTGGAGCAGAGTGGTTTCGACCCGGCCTATGCCAACCAGGCGCCACCGGTGCAGGTGGCGGACACCTATCGGCGGGCGATGGGGGCTTGCATGGCGGGGCGGGGGTATAGCGTCAACTGATCTTGGGGCTCAATCGCTGGCGTGTCGGGGTGCCGAACCGCCGCGATTGAGGCCCTGGAGATCACCCCTAAACCGGATCCGCATGTACCAGCACCTCGGCCCGCGGATACTCCCGTGTGATCGCCGCTGCCGCGTCCTCGCACAACCCGTGCGCCTGGGTCAGCGGCAACGCCCCCGGCAATTCCAGATGCACCTGCACGAACCAGCGATTTCCCGAAACCCGCGTGCGCAGGTCATGCGCCCCGGCCACGCCCGGCACCGCACACACCAGACCGAGCATCCGCTCGCTGACATCCGCCGGCAATTCCTCATCCATCAGCGTGGCAAAGCTCTCGCGAGCGATGGTCAGCGCGCTCCAGAGGATGTAGACCGCAATCCCCAAGCCGAAAAACGCATCCAGTTGCGGCCAGCCAAACGCTGCCAGCAACAGGGCGACGAGGATGCTGCCGTTGAGCAGCAGGTCGGAACGGTAATGCAGCGAATCAGCCCGCACCGCCGTGGAGCCGGTGATGCGGATCACCCGCGCTTGCACCATCAGCAGCGCCACGGTGAGCACCAGCGACAACACCATCACCGCCACGCCCAGCCCGGCATTGCCCAGCGGCTGAGGGTTCTGCAGCCGCTCCACGGCCTGAAACGCGATCAGCACCGCACTGACACTGATAAACAGCGCCTGCGCCATGCCCGCCAGCGCTTCGGCCTTGCCGTGCCCGTAACGGTGATCTTCATCGGCGGGGCGCAGCGCGTAATGCACGGCGATCAGGTTGAGAAAGGACGCGGCGCCGTCGAGCAGCGAATCGGTCAGGCCGGCCAGCAGGCTGACCGAGCCGCTGAGCCACCAGGCGATCGCCTTGCTGACGATCAGGATGCACGCCACCGCCAGCGAAGCGCGGGTGGCGAGGCGCAGCAGGCGAGCGTGCTCGGCGGAGGTGGTGGTCATGTCAGGCGGCAGGAACCAGGCCGTACATCGCCAGTTGTTCGGTGCTGCCTTTGTGCTGGATCAGGCGTGGGTCGTTCAGCGGCAGACGCTGGCCCAGTTCGCTTTCGATAATGGCTTGCAGGCGGGTGTTGTCCACTTTGCCGTCAGCGCCGATGGCTTCGTTGAGCTTCTCTGGCGAGACTTGCGCGGTGCTGCCGCCCGGCAGGTAGATCGCGCCGCTGGCGAAGTCGATGCCGAAGGCGATCAGGCCGGGGATCACATAGAAGAGGATGCCGACCGCGTCGAGGGCGACGATCACCGGGTCGATCTTGCCTTCGATCTGGCCGCGGCGGTCGGGGTAGAACAGGGTGCCGCAGGCCGTGAGCTGGGTCAGCAGGGCCGCGATCAGGGCGCCGCCAGTGACACGGGAAGAAATACGCATTGAGAGTCTCCGCAATGAAAGCCGCAACGATACCGGCAAAAGGCCGGCTTCAGGGGATAAGACCATGATAGGGCAGGGTGGGTTCGCCGTTATACTCGCCCCATTGTTTGAGGGCTACCATGATTTCCTTACCGATTGATGCCGTTCTGCCAGCGCTGCGCGAAGCCTTGGCGCAACGCCACGAAGCCGTGCTCGAAGCACCGCCTGGCGCCGGCAAGACCACCCGCGTACCGCTGGCGCTGCTGAACGAGCCGTGGCTGGCCGGGCAGACCATCCTGATGCTCGAACCACGGCGCCTGGCCGCCCGCGCTGCCGCCGAACGACTGGCCAGCGAACTGGGCGAAAAGGTGGGCGAGACGGTCGGTTATCGCATCCGCCTGGACAGCAAGGTCGGCCCGCGCACGCGCATCGAAGTGGTCACCGAAGGCATCCTCACCCGCCGTCTGCAGGACGATCCGGCGCTGGAGGGCGTCGGCCTGCTGATCTTCGACGAGTACCACGAACGCAGCCTTGATGCCGACCTCGCCCTGGCCCTGAGCCTCAATGGTCGCGAACTGCTGCGCGATGATTCGCCGCTGAAAATCCTGCTGATGTCCGCGACGCTGGAGGGTGAACGCCTGTCGGCGCTGCTCGACGACGCCCCGGTGATCAGCAGCGAAGGCCGCATGTTCCCGGTGCAGATGCGCTGGAGCCGGCCGTTCCAGCCAGGCGAGTACATCGAGCCACGGGTTGTGGACACGGTGCTGCAGGCGCTGGACGACGAAAGCGGCAGCCTGCTGGTGTTCCTGCCGGGTCAGGCCGAGATTCGCCGCGTGCATCAGTCCTTGCAGGACGCACTGGATGGCCGCGCCGACGTCCTGTTGTGCCCGCTGCATGGTGAACTTGACCTGTCCGCCCAGCGCGCCGCCATCGAGCCGGCCCCGGCGGGCACGCGCAAGGTGGTGCTGGCGACCAACATCGCCGAGACCAGCCTGACCATCGATGGCGTGCGGGTGGTGGTGGATGCCGGCTTGGCGCGGGTGCCGCGTTTCGACCCGGGCAGCGGCATGACCCGCCTCGATACCCAGCGTATTTCCCGCGCCAGCGCGACCCAGCGTGCGGGTCGCGCCGGGCGTCTGGAGCCGGGCGTGTGTTACCGGCTGTGGTCCGAGGCCCAGCACGAGCAACTCGCGGCCTATGGCACCGCGGAAATCATCCAGGCCGACCTCTCCGGGCTGGCCCTGCAACTCAGCCGCTGGGGCGTGACCCCGGCGCAATTGCGCTGGCTCGATGTACCGCCCGCCGCCGCGTACGCCCAGGCCCAGGACCTGCTCCTGCGCCTGGGCGCGCTGACGGCGGAGCGCCTCGGCCTCACCGCGCACGGCCAGGCGATGGCCGAACTGCCGGCGCATCCGCGTATCGCCCACCTGTTGCTGCGCGGCCAGGACCTGGGGTTGACCGCGATGGCCTGTGATGTCGCCGCCTTGCTCGGCGAGCGCGACATTCTTCGCGGTGCGGGCGCCGACCTGCACAGCCGCTTGAGCCTGCTCAGCGGCGAAACCCGCGCCAACCGTGGCGGCCAAGGTGGCGTGCAGCGGGCGCGGCAGTTGTCGCGCCAGTACCGTGGCTATCTGCGGGGCAAAGCCGGCGCCGCCGTCGCCGACCCGGATCACCCGCGCTGGCTCGGCGCGCTGCTGGCGCTGGCCTACCCGGACCGGGTGGCCCAGCAGCGCCGCGCTGGCGGCGCGGAGTACCGGCTGGCCAATGGTCGCGCCGCGCAGTTCGGCGAGGCCGATGCCTTGATGAAAGAGCCCTGGTTGGTGGTCGCCGATCTCGGCAGCCGCCAGGGCCAGCGCGAAGAGCGCATCTACCTGGCCGCCGAGCTTGATCCGGCGCTGTTCGATGACGTGCTCGCCGAGCAGGTCAGCGTGGTCGAGCAACTGGAGTGGGATGAAAAGGAAAACGTCCTGCGCGCCGAGCGCCAGCGCAAGCTTGGCGAACTGGTACTCAGCCGCGAACCGCTGACCGGCCTGGACGCCGACGCCCGTGCCCGCGCCTTGCTCGACCTGGTGCGACGCAAGGGCTTGGCGCTACTGTCATGGACCCCGGAACTGCGCCAGTGGCAGGCGCGGGTGACGCTGCTGCGCCAACTCGATCTCGCCGCGGGGGCTGAGAGCGAATGGCCGGACCTGAGCGACGACGCCTTGCTGGCGACCCTGCCGGACTGGCTGCAGCCGTATCTCGGCAAGGTCACCCGCCTGAGCCACTTCGCCCAGCTCGACCTCTCCTCGATCCTGCGCAATTTGCTGCCGTGGCCGCTACCGCAGCGCCTGGACGAATGGGCGCCGGTGCATATCAGCGTGCCCTCGGGTTCGAACATCCGCGTCGATTACAGCGAGCACCCGCCGGTGCTGGCGGTCCGCATGCAGGAACTGTTCGGCCTGGCCGACACGCCGCGCATCGCCCAAGGTCGGCAGACGGTCTTGCTGCACCTGCTGTCGCCAGCGCGGCGGCCAGTGCAGGTGACCCAGGACCTGGCGAACTTCTGGCGCAGTACCTACGCCGAAGTGAAGAAGGATTTGAAGGGGAGGTATCCGAAGCACTACTGGCCGGATGATCCGCTGGTGGCGGAAGCAACGGCGCGGGCCAAGCCGCGGGGGACCTGAGTGCGCCGTAAAGCGCACTCAGGTTTCAGGTGACTCTCAGCCAGCTTCCGAAAAGTCAGCAACCTGCACGTTGCGCCGGAAGCCGCTGGTCAGCACCAGCAGGTAGACCACGCCAACGCTGAACCAGGCCAGGCCGATGCTCAGGGTCAGGGCGGACAGGCTGGTCCACAGCCACAGCGTCAGGGCCAGGCCGACCAGCGGCACCACGCCGTGCAGCAGCAGGTTTTTCGGCTGGCCTTTGGCGAACAGGTGGGTGCGCAGCACGGCCATGTTCACCGCCGAGAAGGCCACCAGTGCGCCGAAGCTGATCAGTGACGCCAGCGTTCCCAGGTCGATGACCAGCGCCACCAACGAAATCAGCGACACCAGCAGGGTCGCGTTGACCGGGGTGCCGAAGCGCGCCGACAGGGTGCCGAAGCAGCGCTCCGGCAGCAGCTTGTCGCGGCCCATGCTGTAGATGATCCGCGAGACGGCCGCTTGCGAAGCCAGTGCCGAGCCCAGGCTGCCCGCCACGAAAGCCGCGGTGAAGAAGTTGGCGAGGAACTGGCCGCCGACCGTGAACATCACTTCATTGGCGGCGGTGTCGGCGTTTTCGAAGTGGCTGCCCGGGATCGCCAACTGGCTGAGGTAGGCCAGCAGGGTGAACAGCACGCCCGCCGCCAGGGTGGTCAGCATGATCGCGCGCGGCACGGTGCGGCGGGCGTCACGGGTTTCCTCGGCGAGGGTCGATACGGCGTCGAAGCCCAGGAACGACAGGCACAGGATCGCGGCGCCAGCCATCAGCGGGTTGAAGCCAGGCTGACTACCGTCGCCCAGCAGCGGCGAGAGGTAATCGACAGGTCCGGCATTGCCCAGTGAGTTACAGGACAGGGCCACGAACACGACGATGAAAATCACCTGCGCGCCGACGATCAGGTTGCTCGCCTTGGCCACCGAGCGGATCCCGAGGACGTTGAGCACGGTCACCAGGGCGATCGACACCAGGACGAAAACCCAGGCCGGAATGGCGGGGAAGGCGATGTTCAGGAACAGCCCGATCAACAGGTAGTTGATCATCGGGATAAACAGGTAATCGAGCAGCAGCGACCAGCCGGCGAGGAAGCCGACATTCGAGCCGAAGGCGATATTGGTGTAGGAGTAAGCCGAACCCGCTACCGGAAAGCGGCGAACCATGATGCCGTAGGACGCGGCGGTGAAGAGCATGGCGGCGAGGGTCACCAGGTAGGCGCCTGCGGTTCTGCCACCGGTGGTTTCGGTCACGATGCCGTAGGTGGTGAAGATGGTGAGCGGCACCATGTACACCAGCCCGAAAAAGACCAGGGCGGGCAGCCCGAGCACGCGACGAAGCTGTTCGTCACCCTTCGCGGTGAGGGTGTGTTGGGTAGTGGTCATCTGGAGTCCCGTTATTTTTTTTATACGGTTGCACGCATGAAACTGCGCGGCGGCGATACCTGCCGAACGTGTCCTGTGTGCGGGCTAGGCTAGCAGCCGGGGACAAAGCACCGTAAGCGAATTGATAGTGCATGCGCGCAAGGTGTGATTGCCGAGATGCCCGGTCTAGAGCGCTAGCGCCTTCAGGCGTTGAACCCCAGTGCCGCCGAAATCTCCCCGCTCGCCGCCAGCAGGGCATCGAGAAACGCCTCCTGCGCTGCGGGCGTGTTCATCACCGCATCCGGCCCGGACAGGTTGATCGCGGCGGTGATGGCGCCGCTGTGATCGCGGATCCCGGTGGCGATGGCGGTGGAGTAATCCGAGCGGTGCAGCACCCAGCCGCGCTCGCGGTCCTGGGCGATCAACTGACGCAGTTCCGGCAGGGTGCGGGGCGCTGGCGGCGGGTAGTCGTCCAGGCGCACGTGCTGGTAAAGCTGGCTCAGTTCGTTGTCGTTCAAGGCCGTCAGCAGTACCCGGCCCAGGGCTGTGCCGTGACAGGGCAGGCGGGTCCCGATGGGGATGTTCACCGTCAGGCGCTGCGGGGCGAAGGCGCGGTAGATGTAGAGGCTGTCGGTTTGTTCGCGAATGCTCAGGTGACAGGACAGCGAGGTGCGGTCACGCAGGTCGTTGAGGTGGGGCATGGCGACTTCGACGATGTCGCGGCTGGCGAGGTAGGCGAAGCCGTCGGAGATGACCCGGCTGCCCAGTTCGAAATCGCTGCGCCCGACCTTGCGCAGGTAGCCCATGTCCACCAGCGTTTGCACGATGCGGTAGACGGCGGAGGGGCTGACCGCCAGGCGCTCGGCCATGTCCTGCATGCTCAGGGTGCGCTGGCGAGCGTTGAACATGCCGAGGATGGCGAGGCCGCGTTGCAGCGCGGGGACGTGGTAGTCGGTGGGTTCGATGGCGGTCATTGGGGTCTCCTGAGAGGGCCGCAGAGCGGCCCCAAAATAGATCAGCCAAGCAAACTCTCAAGGCTCACCGGCAACCCCCCAAACTCCCCCATCGCATCCAGCAGCGCGTCCTGGAAATACGCCAACGAAGCCCGATCAAAAAGAATGTGGAACCGCGCCAACTCCGCGTTCCCGGCATTGATCACAATCGCATTGAGCCGCGCCACCGAGGTCTGCGCCACGCTCCCCACAGGGAAGGCTTCGCTGCGCAGGTCGACGCCGCACAGCTTGGCCATCACCTCGGCAACATGCCGCCCGGACAACTGCACCCAGGCATGGCTGTCCTGGCGCGGCAGCAGATAATTGCGCTGCTCGCTGAACTGCCAGCCAGCTTCTTCGGTGGCAATGCGCTCGCCGCGATCCACCAGGCTGCCCAGCAGCAGATACTCGGTATGCGACAGCCGTGCCACCAGCGTGCCGTCGGCGAGAAACACGGCCTGGTTGGGTGCCGGCTGCAGTTCGTAGCCACGCTGTTGCAGCCAGGCGGCGGCATCGGCGCCGCGAAAGCCCACTCGCGGCAGGTCGGTCAGGTCGATGAGCGCGCAGCGCTCGATAGGGTTGAGGCTGGTCATGGCTCAGAGCTCCTGGCGCTGGTTGGCGGGGTCGTAGAACGGCAGTTTCACCACGGTGGCCTGGACCACTTCGCCGCCTTCGACGCGGATCGGAATGCGCATGCCCGGTTCGGCCTGGTCGGCGCCGGCGTAGGCCAGGCCGATGATCTGGCCCAGCGTCGCGGAGTACTCGCAGGAGGTGACGTTGCCGCTGATGTCCGCACCGCTGAGCACCAAGTGACCTTCCAGCGGCTGGCTGCTGCCCTTGGGCAGGCTGAAGCCCACCAGTTTGCGCTTGAGCGGCTGGCGTTCGAGGATCTCGATGGAGCGCTTGCCGACGAAGAACGGCTTCTTGCGACCGATCGCCCACTGCATGTCGATCTCGCCGGGGTGGGTCATGCCGTCGGTGTCCTGGCTGATGATTACGTGGCCTTTTTCCAGGCGCAGCAGGCGCTGGCTTTCCACGCCGAACGGACGAATGCCGAACGCGGCGCCGGCTTCCATCAGCACGTCCCAGAGTTTGCCGCCATGGCGCGCCGGCACATGGATCTCGTAGCCCAGCTCACCGACGAAACCGACCCGCATCAGCCGCGCCGGAATTCCCGCCACGCGGCCAGTGCGCACCGCCAGATAAGGGAAACCCTCGGCGGACAGATCGACGTCCGCGCAGACCTTCTCCAGCACCTTGCGCGACAGCGGCCCCGCCACGTTCACCGCGGCCAGGGCGGCGGTGACGTTGGTGATGTCGACGTCCAGGCGCCATTGCGCGTTCCACTTGAGCATCTGCTGGTAGATGCGGTCGACGCCGCTGGTGGTGGCGGTGACGTAGAAGTGGTGTTCGGCCATGCGCGCGATGACGCCGTCGTCGATCACCACACCATGCTCGTTGGTCATCAGGCCATAGCGGGTGCGGCCGACTGGCTGTTTTTTGAACGGCATGGTGTACATGCGCTCCAGCAACTCGGCGGCATCCGCGCCGCGCACGTCGAGGCCGCCGAGGGTCGAGACGTCGATCAGGCCGACCTTCTCGCGCACCTGGCGAACCTCGTCCTGCATGCAGCGCTCGCGCTCGCCGGGCTGGCCGTAAAAGGCCGGGCGCTGCCAGATGCCGGCGGGCATCAGTTTGGCGCCGGCGGCGACATGACGGCTGTGCATGGCGGTCTGCCGATACGGGTCGAACGCGCGGCCGGCGACATGGGCGAGTTTTTCCGCTTCGAACGGCGGACGGGCGGTGGTCACCCCGGTTTCGCTGATGCTGCGCTGGGTCGCCTGGGCGACCAGTCGCGCGGTCGGCAGCGCCGAGTGGCGGCCCTGGGACGGGCCCATGCCGACCGTGGAGAAGCGCTTGACCAGTTGCACGTCGCGGTAGCCGCTGCGGGTGGCGTTGACGATATCGCGCACTTGCAGATCTTCGTCGAAGTCGACGAAATCCTTGCCCTTGGGGTGGGCGAAGATCGGCCAGTCGAAATTGACCCGCGCCTCGCCGGCGAAGGTGACGTCGCCGATGCCCGGCGCCAGTCCCAGCGCCTGCACGGCGGCGGCGGCAACCCGGCTGCCGTCGAGCAGCACGTTGTCCAGTTGATGGCGGCCATTCACCGAACCGGCGACGGTCAGGCCGTCGGGCAGCCCGCTGATGGCGAACTCGGCGCGCTGTTCGTCGTAGGCCAGCTTGCCGCCCGCCTGGCACAGCAACTGGTAGACCGGCATGTAGCCGGCGGACATGCACAGCAGGTCGCAGTCCAGCGTCAGGCCCTGTTCGGCGACCTGGCCCTGGGCGGTGATGCGGCGAATGTCCACGCCGCTGACGTGGCGCATGCCTTTGTCGTGCAGCGCTTCATAGACGGTGCTGCTGACATGCACGGGGATGCCCTGTTTCTCCAGCGCGACTTTCAGTGCCATGTCGGCGGGTTGCTGGCGCATGTCCACCAGCGCCGCGACTTTCACGCCCTGTTCGGCGAGGTCGAGGGCGGCGAGGTAGCCGTCGTCGTTGCCGCTCAGCACCACTGCGCAGTTGCCCGGCTTGACCGCGTACAGCTTCATCAGCCGTTGCGCGGCGCTGGCGAGCATGACGCCCGGCAGGTCGTTGTTGCGGAACACCACCGGCTGGTCGAAGGACCCGGCGGCGACGATGCACTGCTTCGCCCGCACCTTGTACATGCGCCGGCCCTGGATCACCGGCAGGTAGTTGTCGGTAAACCAAGCGTTGCAGGTGGCCTGGGTCAGCACCTGGATATTGGCGTGACCTTGCACCGCGTCCACCAGTTCGCGGCGCAGGGTGTGCGCACGCTGGCCGTCGGCGTCGAAGCGGGCGTAGGTCAGCGAGCCGCCGAGCAGCGCCTGCTGTTCCACCAGCAGCACCCGCGCCCCGGCATTGGCGGCGGTGAGGGCGGCGCTGAGTCCGGCGGGGCCGGCGCCGATGATCGCCACATCAACAAACAGGTAAGCCTTGTCGTAGTACTGCGGCTTGAAGTTCAGGTCGAGCACGCCGAGGCCGGCTTTCTTGCGGATCAGCGGCTCCCAGACTTTCCACATGCCCTTGGGCTTGTAGAACGAGCGGTAGTAGAAACCCACCGGCATGAAGCGCGAGAACTTGCCCAGGTACGCGTCCTTGTCGTTGTCCAGCGAGCCGTTGAAGTTCTGTCCGGTGACGGTCATGCCGGCGTCGATGGCGTGCGCGTCGGCCAGCACGTTGGGTTCGTCCGGCAGTTGCACCAGGGTGTTGGCGTCTTGCCCGGCCATGGTCAGCGGGCCGCGCGGGCGGTGGTATTTGAACGAGCGCGAGAGCAGCCAGCGGCCATTGGCGAGCAGGGCGCTGGCGATGCTGTCGCCGGCGAAGCCCTGGTAGTCGGTGCCGTCGAAACTGAAACGCAGGGGCTGCTCGCGGTCGATCAGCAGGCCCATCGGAGCGGGGAGGCGGTTCATCCGGCGATCTCCTCGGTGCGCGGGGCGAACTCGACCCGCTGGGTGAAGATTTCCTTCGCGTCGAAGGTGCGAATGATCTGGTCGGTGACGGTGTGGCGCTCGGCGAGGAACCAGTAGCTGGAGGCGTTGTGCAGCCACCACTCGCGGACGACGCCGGCGAGGTTGTCGCTGTTGAACACGTAGTCGGCCCATTCGGTGTCGCTGCAGGTGGCCGGGTCGGGCATCGCCTTGAACTCGCCACCGTAGGTGAACTCGCTGATGTTTCTCGGCCCGTTGAGCGGGCAGTGCATGATTTTCATGACGTTCCCCTTAGTGGCTGGCCGCGGTGGCGCCCATTTCGTTGACCTGCTGGAAGGTGCTGAAGCGCTCCAGGGCGAACGGCTTGATCAGCTCCGGCACGCGGCCACCACTGGCCACCAACTCGGCCATGGTCTTGCCGCAGATCGGCGTCGACTTGAAGCCCCACGTACCCCAGCCGGCATCGAGGTAATAGTTCTGCACCGGCGACAGGCCCATGATAGGGCTGTAGTCCGGGGTCATGTCGGTGATCCCGGCCCACTGGCGCATCAGCTTGGCATTGGCCATGAACGGGAACATCTCGATGGCGTGGGCCAGCAGGCTTTCCTTGAGGTCGAGGGTCGAGCGGGTGTTGTACAGCGGGTACGGATCGGAGCCGCCGCCGAAGACGATTTCGCCACGGCTGGTCTGCTGCACGTAGCAGTGCAGGGCGGACGAACTCACCAGCGGGTCGAGGAACGGCTTGAACGGCTGGGTGACCATGGCTTGCAGCGGGTAGGTGTGGATCGGTGCGCGAATCCCGGCCTTTTGCAGCATCAGCGAGCTGGCGCCGGCGATGGCTTGCACCGCGCAGCCGCACTTCACCGTGCCGCGGTTGGTCTTCACCGCGGTGATGCGGCCGTGCTCGATGACCAGGTCCTGCACTTCGGTGAGCTGGTGGATTTCCACCCCGCGCTTGGCCGCCTGCTTGGCGTAGCCCCAGGCCACGGCGTCGTGGCGCGCGGTGGCGCCGTCGATGTGCCAGAGCCCGGCGATCACCGGCAGGTGACCGGGGTCGAGGTTGAGGGTCGGCACCAGTTCGCGGATCTGCTGGCGGTCGAGCATCTCGGTGCGGCCACCGAAGTGCTTGTTCACTTCGGCGCGCTGGCGGAAGGCGCGCACCGTGGCGTCGGTGTGGGCCAGGGTGAGCTGGCCGCGCTCGGAGTACATGATGTTGAAGTCGAACTCGTTGGAGAGCTCCTGGAACATCTTCACCGACTCGATGTAGAAGCGCACGCCTTCGCTGGTCAGGTAGTTGGAGCGGATCACCGCGGTGTTGCGTGCGGTATTGCCGCCGCCGAGATAGGACTTTTCCAGCACCGCGACATTGGTGATGCCGTGGTACTTGGCCAGGTAATAGGCGATGGCCAGGCCATGGCCGCCGGCGCCGATGATGACCACGTCGTAGGACGGCTTGAGTTCGGTCGGCGGCGGCAGATCGACTTCCGCCGGGTATTCGGAGCTCAGGCCGTATTTCAGGAGATTGAAGGGCATGCGGCCTCCGGATGCTCAGCGAAAGTGACCGACGCCGGTTGTTGCAGGCGGGCGGCGGTCAGGGTGTTTTTCATCAGGAAGGCGATGGTCATCGGGCCGACGCCACCGGGCACCGGGGTGATGGCCGAGACGGTGGGCAGGGCGCTGTCGAAATCGACGTCACCCACCAGCCGCGAGCGTTCGCCTTCGCTGATGCGGTTGATGCCGACATCGATCACCACCGCGCCGGGCTTGAGCCAGTCGGCGTCCACCAGGCGCGGGCGGCCGACGGCGGCGACGACGATGTCGGCCTGGCGGCACAGTTCCTTCAGGTTGGCGCTGCGCGAATGGACCACGGTCACCGTGCAGTGCGCCTTGAGCAGCAGCGCGGCCATCGGCTTGCCGACGATATTGGAGCGGCCGATCACCACCGCGTGCAGGCCGGCGAGGTCGCCGCAGGTGTCGTGCAACAGGCGCAGGCAGCCCGCGGGCGTGCAAGGCGTGAGCACGTCGCGGCCCTGGCTGAGGCCGCCGACGTTCTCGGCGTGGAAGCCGTCGACGTCTTTCAGCGGGTCGATGGCCTGGAGCACGCGGGTTTCGTCGATATGCCCCGGCAGCGGCAACTGCACGAGGATGCCGTGCACGTCGCGGTCGGCATTCAACTGCGCGATCAGCGCCAGCAGCGCGGATTCATCCGTCTCCGCCGGCAGTTTGTGTTCCAGCGAGCGAATGCCGCATTCCTCGGCGCGCAGCACCTTGTTGCGCACATAGACCTGGCTGGCAGGGTCCTGGCCGACCAGCACCACCGCCAGCGCGGGGGTGATGCCTTCGGTTTCCATCGCCTGCACCTGGCTTTTCACTTCGGCGAGGACGCGGGCGGCGGCGGCCTTGCCGTCGATGATTTTGGGGGAGATGGGCGTGTTCACCGGAAGATCACCGTGCGGTCGTCGTTGAGGAAGACCCGGTGCTCCAGGTGGTATTTCACCGCCTTGGACAGGGCCACGGTTTCGGTATCACGGCCTACGTTGACGAGGTCGTCGGACAGGTAGCTGTGGTCCACGCGCTGCACTTCCTGCTCGATGATCGGGCCTTCGTCGAGGTCCGAGGTCACGTAGTGCGCGGTGGCGCCGATCAGCTTCACGCCGCGGGCGTAGGCCTGGTGGTACGGCTTGGCGCCCTTGAAGCCGGGCAGGAACGAGTGGTGGATGTTGATGGCGCGGCCGGCAAGCTGTTTGCACAGGTCATCGGAGAGGATCTGCATGTAGCGGGCGAGCACCACCAGCTCGGTGCCGGTTTCTTCGACGATCTGCAGCAGCGCCGCTTCCTGTTGCGACTTGGTGTCCCGGGTCACCGGCAGGTAGATGAAGCGGATGCCCTCGCGTTCTGCCATCGGGCGCAGGTCGAGGTGGTTGGAGACGATGGCGGTGATCTGCATGTCCATCTCGCCCTTGTGGTGGCGGTAGAGCAGGTCGGCGAGGCAGTGGTCGTATTTGCTGACCATCAGCAACACGCGCATCGGTTGCGAACTGCCGTGCAGGCTCCACTGCATGTCGAGGCGCCGGGCCACCGGGTCGAAGCCTTGCTCGACCTCATCGATGTCGCCTTCGTAGTGATCGTTGAAACGGAACACCGCACGCATGAAGAAACGCCCGCTGGTCTCGTCGTCGAACTGCGACATTTCGCTGATGTAGCAGCCTTTTTCCGCCAGGTAAGTGGTAACCGCCGCGACGATGCCGGACGTTGCCGGACAACTGATCTTGAGGATGTAGTGGCTGGTGGCGTGTTGCATTTCAGGTCCTCGGGTGGAGTGGCGGCAGCTCTCGCAAGGCGGAAATTTCAGCGGTGAAGCGACGTTTTGTCGGTGAAGATTATTTATTGGTGGGAATAAAATATTCCTTTTGCGCTTTTATAGGCGAAAGGAAGGTGCAGGTCTAGCCTGTGGGGAAAATTTTTATCTTGGTAGGAAACTTTTGCGAGGGTGACGCTGGGCATGTTTCGCGACGGCTCGACGCCGTCGCGATCAGCACTTCATTCGTTGCCGTAATTCATCACCGACAACAACCGAATCGGCACCTGCACCAGCTTCTCCGGCCCATGCGGCACATCACCGTCGAAGGTCAGGCTGTCGCCGGCCTGCATGTGATAGAGCTGGTTGCCATGCCGGTACACCAGCTCACCTTCCAGCAGGTGCAGGAACTCGGTGCCGGGGTGGGCGAAGGTCGGGAACTCTTCGCTGGCGTCATCCATGCTCACCATGTACGCCTCGAAATTCTTCTTCGGGCCACGGGTGTGGTTGAGCAGGTGGTAGGTGTGGCCTTTCTCGGTGCCGCGGCGCACCACTTCCATCCCTTCGCCGGCCTTGACCAGGATGGCGTTGCCGTCCGGCTGGTCATATTGGCTGAACAACTTCGACATCGGCATGCCCAGCACGTCGCACAGGCGGCTGAGGATATCCAGGCTGGTGGACACCTGGGCGTTTTCGATCTTGCTCAACATGCCTTGGCTGATCCCGGCGATGCGCGCCACATCGGCCAGTTTCAGCTCCTGGGCCTGGCGCTCGCGGCGGATCTGCATGCCCAGGTACTGCTCCAGGCGAAGGCGAGGCGGGGTCTCGGTATTCACGGTCGGTCAATCCTGCTTGTTTTCGGTTCAGGAAATTTAATTTCGCACTGAGAAAGTGCAAAAAAGATCCCGGCGCCGGGTCAGGGCGCCGGGACTTTCCTCGGGTGAAAGAGAGTTTCCCATATAAACAGCAGACCGGTGCAACGCCGGGGCCATTTCTGTTGGCCGCTGAAAAATTGGCAAGGGCATTGCATTCCTGCAAGGAAACTAAATTTCCTGATTGGAATTCACATGATCCAGGCCAGCTTCCCACCGCGGGTTTCGCTTCTTCGGGCACAGATGCTGGCGCGTTCCGTCCTTGTTCGCCTGCCTTCTATCGACCGCCTTGCCCTTTTCCAGGAGTGAAGAATCATGTTGCCAGTTGAAACGCAGCGCATCATCGAACAGCACGGCATCAAGTACGTGCTGGCCCAGTTCGTCGATATCCATGGCGCCGCGAAGACCAAATCCGTTCCGGTCAACGGGCTCAAGGCGGTGGCCGAGGACGGTGCCGGTTTCGCCGGCTTCGCCATCTGCGGCATGGGCATGGAACCCCACGGTCCGGACTTCATGGCCAAGGGCGACCTGTCCACGCTGGTGCCGGTGCCCTGGCAGCCGGGCTACGGCCGGATCGTCTGCATCGGCCACGTCAACGGCGAGCCCTGGCCCTACGACACCCGCTACGTGCTGCAACAGCAGGTGCAGCGCCTGACTGACAAAGGCTGGATCCTCAACACCGGCCTGGAACCGGAATTCAGCCTGTTCCGCCGCGACGCCGGCGGCAAGCTGCAACTGGTGGACGCCTCGGACAACCTCGACAAGCCTTGCTACGACTACAAGGGCCTGTCGCGCTCGCGGGAATTCCTCGAGCGCCTGACCGAAGCGCTGCAGCCGGTGGGCTTCGACATCTATCAGATCGACCACGAAGACGCCAACGGCCAGTTCGAGATCAATTACACCTACAGCGACGCCATGGAGTCGGCGGACCGCTTCACCTTCTTCCGCATGGCCGCCGGCGAGATCGCCAATGACATGGGCATGATCTGCTCGTTCATGCCCAAGCCCGATCCGAAGCGCGCCGGCAACGGCATGCACTTCCACCTGTCGATCGCCAGCGCGACCAACAAGAACCTGTTCCACGACCCGAGCGACCCGAGCGGCATGGGCCTGTCGAAAATGGCCTATCACTTCGCCGCCGGCCTGCTGGCTCATGGCCCCGCGCTGTGTGCCTTCGCCGCGCCGACGGTGAACTCCTACAAGCGCCTGGTCGTCGGTCGCTCGCTGTCCGGCTCGACCTGGGCCCCGGCGTTCATTGCCTTCGGCTCCAACAACCGTTCAGCGATGGTCCGCGTGCCTTACGGCCGCCTCGAATTCCGCCTGCCGGACGCTGGCTGCAACCCGTATCTGGTGACCGCCGCGATCATCGCCGCCGGCCTCGACGGCATCGAGCGCCAGTTGGAACCGGACTTCGTGTGTAACGAGAACCTCTACAACCTCAGCCTCGAAGAAATCGCTGCTCGCGGCATCAAGACCCTGCCGCAGTCGCTCAAGGAAGCCACCGACGCCCTGGCCGCCAACCCGCTGTTCCGCGAAGTGCTGGGCGCCGGGATCGTCGACGAGTTCATCCGCCAGAAACGCATGGAATGGGTGGAGTACAGCCGCCACGTCTCCGACTGGGAGATCCAGCGTTACACCGAATTTTTCTGACAACCACTCCAATTTCATCTGCCCCAAGGAGACATGCCATGTGCGGAATCGTTGGCCTTTACCTGAAGAAGCCCGAGCTTGAAGGCCAGCTCGGCAAACTGTTCGAACCCATGCTCGAAGCCATGACCGACCGCGGCCCGGACAGCGCCGGCTTCGCTATCTACGGTGATGAAGTCGCCGACGGCTGGGTCAAGCTGACCCTGCAGGCCACCGACCTCGGCTACGACTGGAAACACCTGATGGGCGAGCTGGAAGGCCGCCTCGGCTGCTCGCTGGACTGGTTCCAGAACGCCAGCGCCGCCGTGCTCAAGGCCCACAGCGCCGAGGAACCGGTGCGCACCGCCCTCGCCGAACTGGCCCCGGACGTGCGCATCATGAGCGCCGGCCAGAGCATCGAAATCCTCAAGGGCATGGGCCTGCCGCGAGAAATCTCCGAGCGCTTCGGCCTCGCCGGGATGAAAGGCAGCCACATCATCGGCCACACCCGCATGGCCACCGAAAGCGCCGTGACCATGGAAGGCAGCCACCCGTTCTCCACCGGCGCCGACCTGTGCCTGGTGCACAACGGCTCGCTGTCCAACCACTTCCGCCTGCGCCAGGAACTCAAACGCGAAGGCATCACCTTCGAGACCGACAACGACACCGAAGTCGCCGCCGGCTACCTGACCTGGCGCCTGCGCCAGGGCGACAGCCTGAAAGAGGCGCTGGATAAATCCCTCGAAGACCTCGACGGCTTCTTCACCTTCGCCATTGGCACCCGCAACGGCTTCGCCGTGATCCGCGACCCGATCGCCTGCAAGCCGGCGATCCTTGCCGAGACCGACGACTACGTCGCCATGGCCTCCGAATACCAGGCGCTGGCCAGCCTGCCGGGCATCGACAAGGCGAAAGTCTGGGAGCCCGAACCCGCCACCATGTACATCTGGGAACGTGCCTGAGGAGCCCCGCACATGAAAACCATCGACCTTTCCAGCGCCACGGTGCGTGAACTGAACCAGACCCTGCACGGCGAGGTGCAGGACCGCGAGTGGCTGGTCAGCCACCCGGACGGCAAGCACAACCTGGCGGTGGGCCTGAACCAGGCCGTGAGTATCGATATCCAGGGCCACGCCGGCTACTACTGCGCCGGCATGAACCAGAAAGCCTGCATCACCGTGCACGGCAACGTCGGCGTCGGCGTCGCGGAAAACATGATGTCCGGCTCGGTGCGGGTCAAAGGCAGCGCTTCCCAGGCCGCCGGCGCCACCGCCCATGGCGGCCTGCTGGTGATCGAGGGCGATGCCGGCGCGCGCTGCGGGATTTCCATGAAGGGCGTCGACATCGTGGTCGGCGGCAGCATCGGCCACATGAGCTGCTTCATGGCCCAGGCCGGGCGCCTTGTGGTCTGCGGCGATGCCGGCGATGCGCTGGGCGATTCGCTCTACGAGACGCGCATCTACGTCAAGGGCACGGTCAAGTCGCTGGGCTCGGACTGCATCGAGAAAGAGATGCGCGCCGAGCACCTGAGCGAACTGGCCGAGTTGCTCAACCGCGCCGGCTTCGCCGAAGACCCGGCGAGCTTCAAACGCTACGGCTCGGCTCGCCAGCTTTACAACTTCAAAGTCGATAACGCATCCGCCTACTGACCTGCGGCGAGGAGTATTCCCATGAGCGAAAAACAACCCCCTGTGCTGCGCGAGTCCGCGACCTTCGACCGCCTGACCATCCAGGAAATCCAGCGCGCCGCCGAGACCGGCATCTATGACATCCGCGGTGGTGGCACCAAGCGCAAGCTGCCGCACTTCGACGACCTGCTGCTGCTCGGCGCCTCGGTGTCGCGCTATCCGCTGGAAGGCTACCGCGAGAAGTGCGGCACCGACGTCGTGCTCGGCACCCGCTTCGCGAAGAAGCCGATCCACCTGAAAATCCCGGTGACCATCGCCGGCATGAGCTTCGGCGCGCTGTCGGCCAACGCCAAGGAAGCACTGGGCCGTGGCGCCACCATCGCCGGCACCAGCACCACCACCGGTGACGGCGGCATGACCCCGGAAGAACGCGGCCAGTCGCAGCACCTGGTCTATCAGTACCTGCCGTCGCGCTACGGCATGAACCCGGATGACCTGCGCAAGGCCGACGCCATCGAGATCGTCCTCGGCCAGGGCGCCAAGCCGGGCGGCGGCGGCATGCTGCTGGGGATGAAAGTCACCGAGCGTGTGGCCGGCATGCGCACCTTGCCGATCGGCGTCGACCAGCGCAGCGCCTGCCGTCACCCGGACTGGACCGGCCCGGACGACCTGGCGATCAAGATCGCCGAGCTGCGGGAAATCACCGACTGGGAAAAACCGATCTACGTGAAAATCGGCGCCAGCCGCCCGTACTACGACGTCAAGCTGGCGGTGAAGGCCGGTGCTGATGTGATCGTCCTCGACGGCATGCAAGGCGGCACCGCGGCGACTCAGGAAGTGTTCATCGAGCACGTTGGCATTCCGATTCTTCCGGCCATTCCGCAGGCGGTCCAGGCGCTGCAGGAGATGGGCATGCACCGCAAGGTTCAGTTGATCGTGTCGGGCGGCATCCGCAACGGCGCCGACGTCGCCAAGGCCATGGCATTGGGGGCAGATGCGGTGGCGATCGGCACCGCGGCGCTGGTGGCGCTGGGCGACAACCATCCGCGGCTGGATGAAGAACTGAAGAAAATCGGTTCGGCGGCGGGTTACTACGACGACTGGCAGAACGGCCGCGACCCGGCGGGCATCACCACCCAGGACCCGGAACTGTCCAAGCGCCTCGATCCCGTGGAAGCGGGGCGTCGTTTGGCGAATTACCTGCGGGTGCTGGTGCTGGAAGCGCAGACCATGGCGCGGGCGTGCGGCAAGTCGCACCTGCACAACCTTGACCCCGAGGATCTGGTGGCGCTGACGGTGGAAGCGGCGGCGATGGCGCGGGTGCCGTTGGCGGGGACCAGTTGGGTGCCGGGGCAGCAGTACTGATCTAAGGGTGGGGTGTTTGATGTGCATGCCGGGTGATGGGGTGCGTGCTTGAGATCGAGCGCCGCGCGGGCGGCGCTCGATCTTGAGCGCGCAGACAATCTACTGACGTGCACCAGAACTCCCCTGCTCAGGACTCCGGCGGCATCGGCAACAACAGCCGTGCTGTCACCGGCAAATGATCGGAAATCTCCAACGTGTCCTGCTGCAACACCTGCGCATTCACCCGACGCAGTTTCGGGCTGTGGAACAGGTAATCCAGCGTCCGGTCCGGCCCGTCCAGTTGCGGGTCATTGGGGAAATGGGTCAGCCACGCCGAACGATCGGCGCCGGTGGCTTCGGCATTGCCGGGGATCATCGGGTACTTGTCCCACAGCACATGCAGCTCACTGTCCGCCGAATAGAACTGGCGCTGTTCCGGCTTCAACCGCCGGTACTGCCCCAGCGGCAGCAGATTGAAATCCCCACCGATCAACCACGGCGTGCCCTGGCGTTCGAACTGGTCGAGCAATCGCTCCAGCTCGGCGACCTGGCGCGCCTGCACGTCGCTGCCCGGTTCATGCTGCGCCAGTTGGGTGTTGAGCACCGCCAACTGACCGCCCTCGCGCAACGGCAGGTAGCTGACCAGCACCGCCTGTTGCGGCTGGAGCAAACGGCTCAGGAGGTTGTCGGACGCCCGCGGCAACTGGATCCGCTGCGCCTGCTGGATCGGGTAGCGGCTGAGGGTGGCGAGGGTGCGGCCGACGCTGCCGGCGATATGCCAGTCGGGGACGAATTCGGCTTTCCACTGGTACGCCTGGACGGCGCAGGGGTAAAGGTCGGCGAGACGTTCGCGCAGCAGGGCCAACTGGTCCTGGTAATCGCTGGCCTTGGCGTTGTTGTCCAGCTCCTGAAGCAGGACGATGTCCGGCTGCTCGGCGCGGATCACCCGCGCCACTTCATCGAGGTTGACGGCCAGGTCCTGTTCGGTGGGGCGGCGGTCGTCGCCCTTGGCCTCGTCATACCAGAACACATAGCGCTTGCCCGCCAGGTACTGCACGTTCCAGCTCATCACCTTGAGCTGCTGGCCGGGAATCAGCGGCTTGGCCGGGGCGGTGCAGGCCACCGGCACCGTTTCTTCCGGCTCCGGTCGCCAACCCGCCTGCCAGGCCAGCAGCCAGAGCAGGACGGCGATCAACAGCAGTATCAGCAGGAGGTTGCGCAGTAGTCGGGTCATCGGGCTCGGCAAGGTCGGGTGTGACGATTGAGCATAGCCCCGGGGTTCAGGAACGCGCCGGGGTGGACTCGCTTATCAGCATGAACAGGCGGAACAGCACCACCGTGCTGAACAGTTGCACGAAGCTGTTGAGCACATTGACCAGCAGTTCCAGTACCGGGCTGACCTGCTCGGGCAGCATCGCCAGGGTAAGCCCGTTGAACAGCCAAAGCGGCGCCATGACCCCGAGCATGCACACCAGGATCCGCCAGAAGTGGCCGTTGACCATCTGGAAGCTCTCGCGCATGGCGGCGATCGGCGCGCGGCCTTGCAGCACCAGCAGGTACTCGGCGAACACCAGATTGGTCATCACCCAGATGCCGGGCAGGATGAACAGCGAGATGCCCGCCATGATCAGCAGCGAGCTGAGCAGCACCAGCAGGGCGAAGGACGGCCACAACTGCAGGGCCCGCGCCATCAGGTTGCGCTTGAGCGGCTCATGGCCGTCACTGCGGGCGTCGAGATAAAGGATCAGGGCGGCGCTGTACAGCGGGTAGAACAGCAGCCCCACCAACAAGCCGTAGGCGGGCGAGGCTTCATCGCCCAACTGGCCGTAGAGCAATTGAGTGCACAGGGCCTCGATGATCACCAGCGGCAGGCACAGGCCGGCGATGCTGATCAGGTGGCGGCGGAAGAAATACAGGGAGTCACGCAGAACGCTGAGCGGATTCATGGGTCGTTTTCGAAGTCCAAAGCAAGCGGCCACTTTAGCGCAGGGGCCGAATCTGAACAAAGTTTCATGCCGGTGTCGCATTGAATTGGCGATGCTTGTCTTCATGTTCACTGCAACCGTACTAGAGAGGTCGCGTCATGAATCACGAAGAACAAACCCTGATCGATGGCCTGTTCGCCAGGCTGCGCCAGGCCGAAGCCGAAGGCGCACCGCGGGATGCCCAGGCCCAGGCTCATATCGCGGGCCTTGTTCAGCAACACGCCGCCGCGCCGTACTACATGGCCCAGGCGATCCTGGTCCAGGAGGCTGCGATCAAGCGCCTCGACGAGCAGAACCGGCAGTTGCAGACCGAATTGGCGGCGGCAAAGGCCCAGGCCGCCGCCGCCGCGAGTGCGCCGGCGCAGCAAAGCAGTGGTGGTTTCCTGTCGAGCATCTTCGGTTCCGGTACCCGTCCGGCGCCGAGCCAGCCTGCGGCTGCGCCGGCCCCTTCGAGCGGCGGCGGCTGGCGTGATGGTCCTGGCAGCGCTCCGCAATCCAACTGGGGTGCGCCACCTGCGCCGGCGCCCCAGGCGGCCCCGGCCCGCAGTGGTGCCAGCAGCTTCCTCGGCGGTGCGTTGCAGACTGCGGCCGGCGTGGCCGGTGGCGTGATGCTGGCGCAAGGCATCAGTAGCCTGTTCCACCACAATTCGCAGCCGGAAGAAATTGTCGAAGTCATCAAGGAAGAGCCAGCGCCGACCAGTGATCACGGCGGCTGGAATGATGACAACCAGCGCTATACCGCCGATAACGGCAACGACGCGGGTTTCACCGACACCGGTTACAACGACGACGGTGGCGGTTTCTTCTCCGACGACGATTACGTCTGATCGCGACGGTTCGGCGCCCCGACAAGCTCGCTCCTATGGCACCCGTTGGAGCGAGCTTGCTCGCGATTGCCCTCCAAGGGCGGCATACTGGGCGCCCTTGTTGGCTCAAACCCGGTGTGAAAGGAGGTGGAAGTGAAGAAAATCGCGCTGTTCGTCGATGTCCAGAACCTCTACTACACCGTCCGCCAAGCCTATGGTTGTCATTTCAACTACGCCGCCTTCTGGGCCGACGTCAGCCGTGATGGCGAGATCGTCGAGGCCTTCGCCTACGCCATCGACCGTGGCGACAGCAAGCAGCAGCAATTCCAGCAGATCCTTCGCAACCTCGGTTTCACCGTCAAGCTCAAGCCTTATATCCAGCGCAGCGATGGCTCGGCCAAGGGCGACTGGGACGTGGGCATCACCCTGGATGTGGTGGACGCCGCCGCCCGGGTCGATCAGGTGGTGCTGGCGTCCGGCGACGGCGATTTCGACCTGCTGCTGGAACGCATCATTCAGCGCCATGGCGTCGAGGCCGTGGCCTACGGCGTGCCGGGGCTGACCGCGAATTCGCTGATCCGCGCCGCCACGCGCTATGTGCCCATCGACGGCGCGCTTTTGCTCAAGCATTGAGGTTTTTTCGTGGAACGTATCGCTGTCATCGACTTTGAAACCACCGGCATCACCCCGGGCGCGAGTTGCCGCGCCACCGAGGTGGCGGTGGTCATGCTGGAGCGGGGCCGCATCGTCGAGCGCTACCAGAGCCTGATGAATGCCGGCGTGCCGGTACCGGCCTTCGTTGCCGCGCTGACCGGCATTACCACGGCGATGCTGCGCAGCGCGCCGCCGGTCAATCAGGTGATGAACGAAGTCGCCGAGTTCGTCGGCGACACGCCGCTGCTGGCGCACAACGCCGCCTTCGACCAGAAATTCTGGGACTACGAACTGAGCCGTATCGGCCGCAGCCGCAATCAGTCCTTCGCCTGTTCGCTATTGCTGTCGCGGCGCCTGCTGCCGGCGGCGCCGAACCACAAGCTCGGCACCCTGACCCGCTGGGCCGGCCTGCCAGACACCGGCACCGCGCACCGGGCCATGGCCGACGCCGAGATGGCCGCCAACCTGTTGCAACACCTGGTCGGCGAACTGCGCCAGACCCACGGTGTGCAGGAGCTGTCCCACTCATTCCTGTGCCGCCTGCAGAAAGTCCCCGCCGCGAAAATCCGCGAAGCCCTGAGCAAACACCGCTAAGCCTTTTTCTCCAGTTGCCCCAGCGGCACCCGCCGCTCGACGGCGCTGGAGAGGATGATCGAGGTCTTGCTGAAACCGAACTGCGCCACGCGGTTGATCAGCTCTTCCAGCTCCGGCATCGACCCCACCGCCGCCTGCATGATCACGCAGGGATCGCCGGTGACCCGGTGGCATTCGGTGAGCTGGGGAATCTGCGTCAGCGCTTCATAGGCTTGCTGGTTGCCGTGGCTGGCCAGGCGCAGCTCGATCACGCACTGGATCGGCAGGCCGATCTTGCTCATGTCGACCTTGGCCTGATAACCGGTAATCACCCCGCTGGCTTCCAGCTTCGCCACCCGCTCGGCCACCGCCGGGGCCGAGAGGTTGACCGTGCGCGCCAACTGGGCGAAGGAGGCGCGGCCGTTTTCCAGGAGGGCGGCGAGGAGCATGCGATCGTACTTGTCCATGGGGTCTGCAAAGGGCCTTGTGAAAACAAAGGGAAACACCTGAAAGATCCGTTTTTTCGAAAGTCCAGGTGCTCGATAAGCGTTTTTTGAAACTTAATTTTGCCGGTGAAGCTTTCTAAACTAACGCCACAACAACTCAAATTCGAGCCCCCCATGCCTGCCTCCCGTCGTTTTCCCTGGTTATTGATCGGTGCGTTCCTTGCCCTCTATCTGGTCTGGGGGTCTACCTACCTGGCCATTCGCATCGGTGTCGAGTCATGGCCGCCGATGCTGATGGCGGGTGTGCGCTTCGTAGTGGCGGGGGCGCTGCTCTACGGTTTCCTGCGCTGGCGCGGGGTGCCGGCGCCGACCTGGCAACAGTGGAAGGCGGCGGGGATGATCGGCGTGCTTTTGCTCAGTTGCGGCAACGGCGGGGTGACGGTGGCCGAGCACGCGGGCGTCGCGTCCGGCGTGGCGGCGCTGGCGGTGGCCACGGTGCCGCTGTTTACCTTGCTGTTCGGACTGTTCTTCGGGCACCGCAATACCCGTCTGGAATGGGGCGGGATCTTTCTCGGGCTGCTCGGCATCGGCTTGCTCAACCTCGGTTCCAACCTGCAGGCCAGTCCGCTGGGCGCGGCGCTGATCCTGTTCGCGGCGGCGTCCTGGGCGTTCGGCTCGGTGTGGAGCAAGAGTCTGCCGCTGCCCCAAGGTCCGATGGCCAGTGCGGCGGAGATGCTGGTGGGCGGCGTGGCCTTGTTGGCGGCGAGCGCGTTCAGCGGTGAGCGCATGACCCAGATGCCCACCGCCGCCGGCTGGGGTGCGCTGGCCTACTTGGTGGTGTTCGGCTCGATCCTGGCCTTCAGCGCCTACATGTACCTGCTCAAGCATGTGCGCCCGGCGGCGGCCACCAGCTATGCCTACGTCAACCCGGCGGTGGCGGTACTGCTGGGCATCGCCTTCGCTGGCGAGCAGATCGGCGCCGAGGAATGCCTGGCGATGGCGGTGATCATCGGCGCGGTGGTGCTGATCGGCATTCCGCAGTGGCGCAAGACGCCGGTGACGCCGCCCGCGCCCGAGGTGCTGAAGGGCGAGATGTCCGGAACTCGGTGATCCGGGGCCGAACAGGGTAAACTTCGCGCCATTGCACGAATCCCCTGACGGTATTTCCATGACATTCGCCAAACTCGGCCTGATCGAACCGCTGCTGCGCGCCCTCGAAGGCCTGAACTACACCACCCCGACGCCGGTTCAGGCCGAGGCCATCCCCGCCGTGCTGGCCGGTCGCGACCTGATGGCCGCGGCCCAGACCGGCACCGGCAAGACCGCCGGTTTTGCCTTGCCGCTGCTGCAGCGCCTGACGATGGAAGGCGCCCAGGTTGCCAGCAACTCGGTCCGCGCCCTGGTGCTGGTGCCGACCCGCGAACTGGCCGAGCAGGTGCACGCCAACATCAGCGAATACGCCGAGCACCTGCCGCTGCGCACCTACGCGGTGTACGGCGGGGTCAGCATCAACCCGCAGATGATGAAACTGCGCAAGGGCATCGACCTGCTGGTGGCGACGCCTGGCCGTCTGCTCGACCTGTTCCGCCAGAACGCGGTGAAATTCAACCAGCTCCAGGCGCTGGTGCTGGACGAAGCCGACCGCATGCTCGACCTCGGTTTCGCCGAAGAGCTGCGTTCGATCTACGCCGCGCTGCCGGCCAAGCGCCAGACCCTGCTGTTCTCCGCCACCTTCTCCGACGAAATCCGCCTGATGGCCGGGCAGATGCTCAACGACCCGCTGAGCATCGAAGTCAGCCCGCGCAACGTCACCGCGAGCACGGTGAAGCAGTGGATCGTGCCTGTGGATAAAAAGCGCAAGACCGAGCTGTTCTGCCACCTGCTGCGCAAGCAGCGCTGGAGCCAGGTGCTGGTGTTCGCCAAGACCCGTAACGGTGTGGATCAACTGGTTGAGCGTCTGGTCGGCCTGGGCATCAATGCCGACGGCATCCACGGTGATCGTCCGCAGGCAACCCGCCAGCGTGCGCTGGACAGTTTCAAGGCGCGGGAAACCCAGATTCTGGTGGCCACCGACGTCGCGGCGCGGGGCCTGGATATCGATGACCTGCCGCTGGTGGTGAACTTCGATTTGCCGATCGTGGCCGAGGATTACATCCACCGCATTGGCCGGACTGGCCGCAAGGGCAATACCGGCGAAGCGCTTTCCCTGGTCTGCGCTGATGAAGTGCAATTGCTTTCGGCAATCGAAACCCTGACCCGCAAGACCTTGCCGCGTCATATGGAGCCGGATTTCGAGCCGGATCACCGGGTGCCGGAGACTGATGCCAGCGGACAAATCCTGAAAAAGCCGAAGAAACCGAAGAAGCCCAAGCAGAGCGGCGCGAAAGGCAGCCTCGGGCGCTGGACCGACAGCGGCGATGCGCCGGTGCCGGCGAAGGCGGTACGCAAGGTGCCGGCGTTCAATACCGGGCCTAAGAAGCGTAAGCCTTAAGAAGTTCTTTGCTTGTTCGGGCCTATCGCTGGCAAGCCAGCGATAGGCCCGAACAATGAATCGATAATCACCGGTTTTTCAGCCAGTCGAGAGCACCCAACCCCGCCACCCGCCCACTGGCAAAACACGCCGTCAGCAAATACCCCCCCGTCGGCGCCTCCCAGTCCAGCATCTCGCCGGCACAGAACACCCCCGGTATCGGCTTCAGCATCAAGCCTTCATCCAGCGCTTCGAACTTCACCCCGCCAGCACTGCTGATCGCCTCATCCAGTGGCCGCGGCCGCACGACCACTATGGGCAATGCCTTGATCGCCGCCGCCAGCCGTTGCGGGTCAGCGAACACCTCCGGCCCGGTCAATTCCCGCAGCAGCGCCGCTTTCACGCCGTCCAGGCCCAACTGACCGTGCAGGTGCTTGGCCATGGAGCGCGAGCCCCGCGGCTTGCTCAGCGCGGCGGCAATTTTATCCACAGGCTTGTTCGGCAGCAGGTCCAGCAGCAGGGTGGCGCTGCCGTCGCGGTTGATGCTTTCGCGGACCTGCGCCGACCAGGCATACACCAGGCTGCCTTCGACGCCGCCTTCGGTCAGCACGAATTCACCCAGGCGCGGCGCCTGGCCGGGCAGGCTGAGGGCGATGTTCTTCAACGGTGCACCGGCGAATTTCTGTTTCAGCAGGTCGCTCCACGCTGCCACCTCGAAACCGCTGTTCGCCGGCTGCAAAGGCGAGATATCCACACCCCGCTCAGCCAGCAGCGGCAACCAGGCGCCATCCGACCCCAGCCGCGCCCAGCTGCCGCCGCCAAGCGCGAGGATCACCGCGTCGGGTTTTACCGCCAGTTCGCCCTGTGGATAACCGATCCGCAGCGCGCCATCGTCATTCCAGCCCAGCCAGCGATGGCGGGTGTGGATAACTACGCCAGCGTCGCGCAGGCGCTTGAGCCAGGCGCGCAGCAGCGGCGCGGCTTTCATATCGGTGGGGAACACCCGCCCCGAGGTGCCGACGAAGGTGTCGATGCCCAGGCCGTGAATCCAGGCGCGCAGGGCGTCGGCGTCGAAGCCTTGCAGCAGCGCGGCGATGTCTTCGCGGCGCTCGGCGTAGCGGGAAATAAAGGCGGGGTAGGGCTCGGAGTGGGTGATGTTCATGCCGCCGACGCCGGCCAGGAGAAACTTGCGTCCTACCGAGGGCATGGCGTCGTACAGATCGACGCGAACCCCGGCCAGGCTGAGGACTTCCGCCGCCATCAGGCCGGCGGGGCCGCCGCCGATAATGGCAACGTGGGCGGGGGGAGTGGTGGAGGCGTCGGTCATGGTGGCGGCAGGCTGGGGATAAAAGAGCCGGCCATTCTACCCGAGGCGGGCCACAGGCGGCACTGTACAAAAAATGCTCAAGTGCCGCGCATGCCCGGTTTCAAAGGACCAAATGGGCTTTCGCTCAGGTTATCCACAAGCGGTTCCACAGTCATTGTGGGTAATCCAGCACCCGTTGCGCGCTGTGATGGAGGATGCCGTGGCGGCGGGCGAGGGCTTCGCGGTCCTTGCTGTAGCCGCCGCCGATCACGCCCACCACCGGGATATCGCGGCCCAGACAATGGCGCAGCACGCAGGTATCCCGCGCGGCCAGGCCCTCGTCGGTGAGTTGCAGGTAACCCAGGGCGTCGTCCTTGTGCACATCCACGCCGGCGTCGTAGAGCACCAGGTCCGGCTGGTAGAGCGGCAGCAGGTAGTTCAGCGCATCGTCCACCACCTTCAGGTAGTCGGCGTCGCCCATGCCGCGGGGCAGGGGAATGTCCAAGTCGCTGCGGGCCTTGCGCGCGGGGAAGTTTTGTTCGCAGTGCAGCGACACGGTGATGGCATCCGGCGTGTGTTCGAGAATCCGCGCGGTGCCGTCGCCCTGGTGCACGTCGCAGTCGAAGATCAGCACCCGGTGGACCCGGCCGGCCTCCAGCAGGTAATGGCTGATCACCGCCAGGTCGTTGAAGATGCAGAAGCCGGCCGGGTGATCGTAATGGGCGTGGTGGGTGCCGCCGGCCAGGTGGCAGGCGATGCCGTGTTGCAGCGCCTGTTCCGCCGCCAGCAGCGAACCGCCCACCGCGCGCACGGTACGCCGCGCCAGGGCTTCGCTCCAGGGCAGGCCGAGGCGGCGCTGGTCCTCGCGGGACAGTTCGCCGCTCAGGTAGCGCTCGATGTAGCCGCGGTCGTGGGCCAGGGCGAGGATGTCGTTGGGGCAGATTTCCGGGCGCAACAGCGCCGCGTCGGTGGTCAGTCCGCTGTCGATCAGGTGGTCGTGCAGCAGGCGGAACTTGTCCATGGGAAAGCGATGTTCGGCAGGAAATTCCGGGCTGTAGTCGTCGTGATAGACAAGAGGCAGGCGCATGGTCGGTCCGCTGGTGGAGATCGGCCGATCTTGCCAGTTGCCCGGTGACGTGCGCCAGCGCCGGGCGATGCTGGCCATGCAGGGCCAGCATTGGCTGCCTACGCTGTAGACTGCGAGGCCGTGATTTGGGAGCCGTGATGACGCCAATACTCGAACTGGAAAGTGCGCGCCTGCTACTGCGCCAGTGGCAGGACGACGACTTGAAGGAGTTCGCCGCCCTGTGCGCCGATCCGCAGGTGATGCGTTATTTCCCCGCGCCGCTGACCCGGCTGGAAAGCGCCGCGCTGATCGGCCGTGTGCGTGGGCATTTCGCCGAATACGGCTTTGGCCTCTGGGCGCTGGAGCGCAAGGACACGGGCGCCTTCATCGGCATGACCGGCCTGGCCAAGGTCAGCTTCGACGCCGACTTCACCCCGGCGGTGGAAATCGGCTGGCGCCTCGCCCGACGTCACTGGGGCCTGGGTTTTGCCAGCGAGGCGGCCTGGACATCCCTGCGCTGCGCCTTTGCCCAGATCGGCCTGAAAGAAGTGGTGTCATTCACCAGCCGCGACAACCTGGCGTCGCAGAAGGTGATGCAGGCCGTTGGCATGCAGGCCGACCCTGCCGGCGACTTCGACCACCCGAAACTCGAAGCTGGCCATCCGCTGCGCCCCCATGTGCTGTACCGCATCAACCGCGCCCAGTGGCAGTCCACCTTGCGCGGCTGAATCAGCGAACATACAGGCCAGTAATGACAGATCCTGTATCATTTGCCGCCTTGCGCCCTGCTTTGGAGAATCTCGAATGAGCCACGTGTTGGACGATCTGGTCGATCTGTTGAGTCTGGAAGCGATCGAGGAAAACCTCTTCCGCGGCCGTAGCCAGGACCTTGGCTTCCGCCAGCTCTACGGTGGCCAGGTGCTCGGCCAGTCGCTGTCGGCCGCCAGCCAGACGGTCGAAGAAGCGCGCCACGTGCACTCCCTGCACGGTTACTTCCTGCGTCCGGGTGACGCGACCATGCCGGTGGTCTACTCGGTGGACCGCGTGCGTGACGGCGGCAGCTTCAGCACCCGGCGCGTGACGGCGATCCAGAAGGGCAACCCGATCTTCACCTGCAGCGCGTCGTTCCAGTACGACGAAGAAGGCTTCTCGCACCAGGGGCAGATGCCCGAGGTGGTTGGCCCGGAGAACCTGCCATCGGAAGTGGAGCTGGCCCAGTCCATGGCCGAGCACCTGCCGGAGCACATTCGCGACAAGCTGCTGTGCGCCAAACCCATCGAGGTGCGCCCGGTCACCGAGAAAGACCCCTTCAATCCCAAGCCCGGCGATCCGGTGAAGTACGCCTGGTTCCGCGCCGACGGCACCCTTCCTGACTCCCAGGCCCTGCACAAGTACATGCTGGCCTACGCCTCGGACTTCGGCCTGTTGACCACCTCGCTGATGCCCCACGGCAAATCGGTCTGGCACAAGGACATGCAGATCGCCAGCCTCGATCACGCGTTGTGGTTCCACGGCAACCTGCGCACTGACGAGTGGCTGCTGTATGCGATGGACAGCCCGTGGGCCGGCAATGCCCGTGGTTTCGCCCGCGGCAGCATCTTCAACCGCGCGGGGCAGTTGGTGGCGTCGTCGTGTCAGGAAGGGCTGATTCGCCACCGCAAGGACTGGACATGAGCCTCGCCGAGATTCGTCACTGGGTGTTCGACATGGACGGCACCCTGACGGTGGCCGTGCATGATTTCGCGGCGATTCGCGAAGCGCTGGGCATTCCCGCCGAAGACGACATCCTCACCCACCTCGCCGCGTTGCCGGCGCAGGAAGCCCAGGCCAAGCATGCGTGGTTGCTGGAGCACGAGCGGGACCTGGCGATCGCCTCGAAACCGGCGGTGGGCGCGGTGGAGCTGGTGCGTGAGCTGGCGGAGCGGGGGTGTCAACTCGGCATCCTGACCCGCAATGCGCGGGAACTGGCGCACGTAACCCTGGACGCCATCGGCCTGGCCGACTGCTTCCCGGCGGACAGCGTGTTGGGCCGCGATGAAGCGCCGCCGAAACCGCACCCGGGCGGGCTGTTGAAACTGGCCGAGGCCTGGGAGGTGGCGCCGGCCAGGATGGTGATGGTCGGTGACTACCGCTTCGACCTCGACTGCGGCCGCGCCGCCGGAACCCGTACGGTGCTGGTGAACCTGCCGGACAATCCCTGGCCGGAACTGACGGACTGGCATGCGGCGGATTGCCGGGCGTTGCAGCATTTGTTGGCGGGCTGAAGGCGGGGGCTGCTCAGTTCATTTTGTTGGGGCCTCAATCGCTGGCTTGCCAGCGATGGGCCGCTAAGCGGCCCTTGGATCTTCAGAACTCCCAGCGCGTCGTCACCATCACATTGCGCGGCTCGCCGTAGTAGGTGGTGTCGAAGTTCCCCAGCCCGCTCAGGTAGCGCTTGTCGAACACGTTGTTGGCATTGAGCGTGAAGCTCAGGTGTTCGTCGTACTGGTAGCGGCTCATCAGGTCCACCAGGGTGTAGCCGCCCTGTTTGATGCGGCTGTAGTCGCTGAGCACCGGGTTCCAGATGTTGCCGTAGAACGCGCTCTGCCAGTTCACGCCGCCGCCCACGGTGACCTTCTCCAGCGCGCCGGGCAGGCGGTAGGTGGTGAACAGGCGGATCAGGTGCTCGGGCTTGCTGGTGCTCATCGGGAAGCCAAAGATGCGCTGCTCGTCGGCGTCGCGGGTGCGGGCGTAGGTGTAGCCGGCGCTGATGTTCCAGCCGTCCAGCGGCTCGCCGGCCACTTCCAGTTCCAGGCCTTTGGTGGTGGCGCCGTCGGTGGCTTTGTAGATCCCTTCGTTGGTCACAGGGTTAGTGCCGATCGACTCGGCGACGTTGTCCTGCTCGATGCGGAACAGCGCCAGGCTGGCGTTCAGTTTGCCGCCGAGGAACGCTGCCTTGAGGCCGGTCTCGTAGCTGTCGCCTTCCACCGGATCGAGGGTTGCGCCGTTGATGTCCTTGTTGGTCTGCGGCTGGTAGATCGAGGTGTAGCTGGCGTACACCGACCAGGTGTCATCGAGGTCGTAGACCACCCCGGCGTAGGGCGTGACCACGCCATGCTGCTCATAGCTGGCCTGGCTGTCCTGGAACATCGGGTTGAGGCCGTCGTAGTTGTAGTCATCGTCGTACTTGAAGTTGCTGACCCGGGTGCCGAGGATCACCGACAGGTCGTCCACCGGCTTCAGGCGGGTGGCGATGTAGGCGCCGTTCTGTCGTTTGTTCTGCTCGTACTTGCCGTTCTTCGGGAATACCGGACGGTCGATATCGCCCTGCCAGTCGTAGATGCTGCCCGGCACCATGGAAAACAGGCTGGTGTCGTAGGTGGCGCCGGTCTGGCGCGAGGTGGAGTTGTTGAAGCCGACCACCAGCTCATGCTCGCGGCCGAACAGGCTGAACGGCCCGGACAGGCTCAGGTCGGCGCTGTTCTGCACGCGATGGCCTTCCCAGCGACCCCAGTAGAAGAACATGCCGTCGCCCGTGGCGCGGTCCGGGTTGCCGCCGCTGGCCGAGGCCAGGCGGGTGTCGTGGTCGGACTGCATCTGGTTGAGGCTGAGCTTGAGCGTCCAGTCGTTGGCCAGCGCCTGTTCCAGGCTGGCGAAGTAGGTGCGGCTCTGGAAATCGCGGCGGCTCCAGTCGGCGCCGGGGTTGAACGAGCGTGAGAAATCGGTGCGCCCGCCGTCGGCGAAGAACACCGGGTTGCCGGTCCAGGACGTGCCGCGCGGTGTGGTGGTCTGCTGGTCGATGCCGACGGTCAGCAGGGTGTCGGGGCTGAGGTCGGCTTCGAGAATGCCGTACCAGACTTCCTTTTTCTGCTGGTAGTGGTCCTGGTAGCCCTTGCGGTCTTGTTTGGCGCCGACGAAGCGACCGCGCAGGCTGCCCGAGTCGTTGAGCGGGCCGGAGATGTCGCCTTCGCCACGGTAGTTGTCCCACGAGCCGGCGCTGCCGGTCAGCGAGGCCTGGAATTGCGCGGTGGGCTTTTTGCGGATCAGGTTGACGGTGGCCGACGGATCACCCGAGCCGGTCATCAGGCCGGTGGCGCCCTTGAGCACTTCGACGCGGTCGTAGGTGGCCATGTCGACCTGGGTCACGCCCTCGTTGTAGACACCGTCGTAAACGGTGTTGACCCCGTCGTACTGGTAGTTGGTGATGACCATGCCACGGCTGGAGAACTCGGTGCGGTCGCTGTCGTAGACCTGGCCGGCGACGCCGGGGGTGTTGCGCAGCACGTCGGCGATGCTCTTGGCGCCCTGGTCGTCCATTTGCTGGCGGGTGACCACGGTCACCGATTGCGGCGTTTCGCGGATCGACAGTGGCAGCTTGGTGGCGGTGCGGCTGACGCCGGTGGTGTAGCTGCCGGAGTGTTCGGTGGTTTCGCCAAGCCACTGGCCGTCGATGCTGGTGGCGCCCAGTTCCACTGCGCTGCCGTCGCCGGCCGGGATCAGCACATAGCCGCCGTTGCTCTGGCGCTGGGCGCGCAGGCCGCTGCCGGCCAGCAAGCGCGCCAGGCCGTCTTCGACGCTGAAGTTGCCCTGCAGCCCGGCGGACTGGCGGCCTTGGGTCTGGCGGGCATCGAAGGTCAGGGTGATCCCGGCGCGGGTGGCGAACAAACTCAGGCTGGTGCCCAGCGGACCCGCGGCGATCTGGAACTGCTGGCTGGCGCTTTGTGCCATGGCCTGGCCGGGCGCGACGCTGAGCAGCGGCAGGGAAACCATGGGCAGGCCGAACAGCGCCAGGCGGACAGCACGAACCAGGGGGATGGACGCTCGCGGGAAGAACGGGGGCATGCGGTGTTCCTTTCGGGGTGGCGGGGTGGAGGGCGGTTGTTTGGGCAATGGGCCCTTCGCGAGCACGCTCGCTCCTGTAGGTGCGAGCTTGCTCGCGCAGGGTGTCGAC
>NZ_JANLNX010000118.1:0-64426 GCF_025466015.1 Pseudomonas sp. 5P_5.1_Bac1
TCAAATCAGTACCTTACGCCCTCCTCTATATGTAGAAGAGGACGAACAACGCCTTCCTCTATTCAGCCTTCAACGTAATACGAGCGAACGCCTTCTTGCCTGCCTGGCAAACATGCGTCGCGCCCAGGGCAAATACGAAACCGCGATCGACCACTTCACCATCGACCCTCACACCACCGGATGCCAGCAGATCACGAGCAGCCGCCGAGTTCTTCACCAGACCTGCCTTATTAAGGATCGCAGAGATCGGCATGTCTTCAGCAGCCGACACCTCGACCTCAGGCAGATCCTCAGGCAGCTCACCCTCTTTCATCCGGTTACCGGCTGCGCGATGCGCATTGGCTGCCGCTTCTTCACCATGGAAACGAGCAACGATTTCCTCAGCCAGCTTGATCTTGATGTCGCGCGGGTTGGCACCTGCCGCCACATCCGCACGGAAACCGTCGATCTCTTCCATGGAGCGGAAGCTGAGCAGCTCGAAGTAGCGCCACATCAGGGTGTCCGGAATCGACACGAGCTTGCTGTACATCACACCCGGTGCCTCCTGGATGCCGACGTAGTTGCCCAGCGACTTCGACATCTTCTTCACGCCATCGAGCCCTTCGAGCAATGGCATGGTGACGATGTTCTGAGCTTCCTGACCATAGCTGCGCTGCAGCTCACGCCCCATCAGCAGGTTGAACTTCTGATCGGTCCCACCCAGCTCGACGTCCGCCTTCAGCGCCACGGAGTCATAGCCCTGCACCAGCGGGTAGAGGAACTCGTGGATGGCGATCGGCTGATTGGTGGTGTAACGCTTGTCGAAGTCGTCGCGTTCAAGCATCCGGGCTACGGTGTACTGCGAAGCCAGGCGAATGAAATCGGCCGGCGTCAGCTTGTCCATCCAGGTGGAGTTGAACGCCACCTCGGTCTTGGCCGGATCGAGAATCTTGAAGACCTGCTGTTTATAGGTCTCGGCGTTGTCCAGCACCTGCTCGCGGGTCAGCGGTGGACGGGTGGCGCTCTTGCCGCTCGGGTCGCCGATCATGCCGGTGAAGTCACCGATCAGGAAGATCACCTGGTGACCCAGATCCTGGAACTGGCGCAGCTTGTTGATAAGCACCGTGTGCCCCAGGTGCAGGTCCGGCGCCGTCGGGTCGAAACCCGCCTTGATACGCAGCGGCTGACCGCGCTTGAGTTTCTCGACCAGTTCGGACTCGACCAATACCTCTTCCGCACCACGCTTGATTAGCGCTAGCTGCTCTTCAACCGACTTCATAACAGACCCGCAAGGCTCAGATTCAAAGGGCCCCAACCATACAAGATCAACCGCCAAATACAAGTTCCCGGGCCGGATGTGACCCGCAACCCTGTACATGACGTCTGCGCGCTTGCTTTGAAGGGGATTTGGTTATATTTTATACAGTTATTTCATCTTCATCATGTCATTCATCTTTTCCTTTTCATCTTTTTCAAAGTCTATTTATCCATGATCAAAGAACCGCCTAAAGCGCCCCCGCTTTATCCGAAGAGCCACCTGTTGGCCGCAAGCGGCATCGCCGCCTTGCTTAGCCTGGCTTTGCTGGTATTCCCGTCCAGCGAAGTGGAAGCCAAACGGACCACCCTGAATCTCGAACTGGAAAGCCCTGCGGAGCAGCTCAAGGATCAGCCTGAGCAGCCAATCGCCGCCGAGGAAACCAGCACCTCGCCCTTCGCGCAGATCGACAACTCCGCGCAAACGACCGAGGAAACCGCCAAGACCGAGCCCGCCACCGCGGCGCCGGAGCCTGCAAAAGAAGTCGCCAGCAACCAGCCCAACCACCGCGAAGTAACCGTGGCCCGCGGCGATACCCTGTCGACGCTGTTCTCCAAGGTCGGCCTCCCCGCCAATGTCGTGCACGAAGTGCTGGCCAGTAACAAGCAGGCCAAGCAGTTCAGCCAACTCAAGCATGGCCAGGTACTGCAGATCGAACTGGACAAGGACGGTCAACTGGCCAGCCTGCACAGCAAGGTGAGCGACCTGGAAACCATCCGCCTGAACAAGAGCGCCAACGGCTTTGTCTTCAACCGCGAAGTGACCAAACCCGTGGTCCGCTCCGCGTATGTGCACGGCGTGATCAAGAGTTCGCTCTCCGCCTCCGCGCAGCGTGCCGGCCTGTCTCACAACATGACCATGGACATGGCCAGCATCTTTGGCTACGACATCGACTTCGCCCAGGACATCCGCCAGGGCGACGAATTTGATGTGATCTACGAACAGAAGGTCATCGACGGCAAAGTCGTCGGCAACGGCAACATCCTCTCGGCGCGCTTCACCAACCGTGGCAAGAGCTACAGCGCCGTGCGCTACACCAACAAGCTCGGCACCACCAGCTACTACACCGCCGACGGCAACAGCATGCGCAAGGCGTTCATCCGTACTCCGGTGGACTTCGCCCGCATCAGCTCGCGCTTCTCCGCTGGCCGCAAGCATCCGATCCTGAACAAGATCCGCGCCCACAAAGGCGTCGACTACGCAGCCCCGCGCGGCACGCCGATCAAGGCCGCCGGCGACGGCAAGGTCCTGCTGGCCGGGCGCCGTGGCGGTTACGGCAACACCGTGATCATCCAGCACGGCAACACCTACCAGACCCTGTACGGCCACATGCAAGGCTTCGCCAAGGGCGTGAAGACCGGCGGCACCGTCAAGCAGGGCCAGGTCATCGGCTACATCGGCACCACCGGCCTGTCCACCGGACCGCACCTGCACTACGAGTTCCAGGTCAACGGTGTGCACGTCGACCCGCTGGGCCAGAAGCTGCCCATGGCCGACCCGATCGCCAAGGCCGAGCGCCAGCGCTTCATGCAGTTGAGCCAGCCGCTTATCGCGCGCATGGACCAGGAAAAGGCCACCATGCTGGCCTTGAACAAGCGCTAAGCCATGGCGCTTTATCTGGGGGTGATGTCCGGCACCAGCCTTGATGGCCTGGACATCGCCTTGATCGAACAGGAGCAGCGGACCTCGCTGCTCGCTACCCACTACATCCCCATGCCCGAATCGCTGCGCCTGGCCATGCTCGGCCTCTGCGCCAGCGGCCCGGACGAGATCGCCCGTGCCGCTCTGACCGAGGCGGAGTGGGTGCGGCTAGCGGCGGAAGGTATCAAGCATCTGCTCGACAGCCGCCAACTTCGCCCCGAGGACATTCGCGCAATCGGCAGCCACGGCCAGACGATCCGGCACGAGCCGGCACGCGGCTTCACTGTTCAGATCGGCAACCCGGCCTTGCTGGCCGAATTGACCGGCATCACCGTCGTTGGCGACTTCCGCCGCCGCGACGTCGCTGCCGGCGGTCAGGGTGCACCGTTGGTTCCGGCCTTCCATGAAGCCTTGTTCAGCAATCAGGGCGAGCGTCTTGCTGTCCTCAATGTCGGAGGTTTCAGCAATCTGAGCCTGATCGAGCAGGACAAGCCCGTCAGCGGTTTCGATTGCGGCCCGGGCAACGTACTTCTCGACGCCTGGATCAACGAGAAACTGGGTCATGCCTACGATGCCAACGGCACATGGGCTGCCAGCGGAAAGGTACTTCCAGGTCTGCTCAGCAGCCTGCTCAGCGATCCGTTCTTTGCGGGCACGGGCCCGAAGAGCACCGGCCGGGAGCTGTTCAATCTGCCCTGGCTGCACCACCAGCTCAGCACACAGCCACCGTGTGCAGATGAAGACGTCCAGGCGACACTGCTGGAGTTGACCGCCCTGAGCATCGTCGACTCGCTGAATAAAGCCCAGCAGGACACCCAGGTCCTTCTGGTTTGCGGCGGCGGTGCCCACAACGGCACGTTGATGGCACGATTGGAAAACCTGCTGCCAGGCGCGCGGGTCAGCAGCACGGCAGACTTCGGTGTCGACCCCGACTGGGTCGAAGCCATGGCCTTCGCCTGGCTTGCCCATTGCTGCCTGGAAGGCATCGCCGGCAATCGCCCAAGCGTCACCGGTGCCCGCGGCTTACGGGTATTGGGCGCCATCTACCCGGCATAAACCGCAAAAAGCAAAACGCCGCGCATCAGCGCGGCGTTCAGCAACATCCCGGCAAATCAGATCGAGAACGAGGAACCGCAACCACAGGTGGTCGTGGCGTTCGGGTTCTTGATGATGAAGCGCGAACCTTCCAGACCTTCCTGGTAGTCCACTTCGGCACCTGCCAGGTACTGGAAACTCATCGGGTCAACCACCAGGGCAACGCCCTCGCGCTCGACAATGGTGTCGTCTTCAGCGACATCTTCATCGAAAGTGAAGCCATACTGGAAGCCGGAGCAACCGCCACCCGTCACGAATACTCGCAACTTCAGACGATCATTGCCCTCTTCGTCTACCAGGGTCTTCACCTTGTGCGCGGCGTTATGCGTGAACTGCAAAACCGAAGGGGTGAAGGATTCGACGCTCATGCTGAATATCTCCCGGCGCTATGCCGCCATAATGCGTGATGGCGCGCATTATCCGCTTCCCCTAGAAAATTGGTCAACTATAGAAGCGGCATCAGGCTACAAGCGGAAGGTATAAGTCCCGCCCGCAGCCCGATGTGGTAGCCGTTAAGGCAGCAGCCCGGCGTGGGACAGACCCAGGCGCTCGTCGAGGCCAAAGAGGATGTTGAGGTTCTGCACCGCTTGGCCCGAAGCGCCCTTCACCAGGTTGTCGATGACCGACAGTACCACCACCAGATCGCCGCCTTGTGGACGATGCACGGCGATACGGCAGACGTTGGCACCACGCACGCTACGGGTTTCCGGGTGGCTGCCGGCCGGCATCACGTCGACGAACGGCTCATCGGCGTAGCGCTTCTCGAACAGCGCCTGCAGGTCCACCGAGGTATCGGCGACCGTCGCGTACAGCGTCGAGTGAATGCCGCGGATCATCGGGGTCAGGTGCGGAACGAAGGTCAGGCCGACGTCACCACCCGCCGCCCGGCGCAGGCCCTGGCGAATTTCAGGCAGGTGACGGTGACCTTTCACCGCGTAGGCCTTCATGCTTTCGCCCGCCTCGCAGAACAGCGAACCCACGCTGGCACCGCGGCCGGCACCGCTCACGCCCGACTTGCAGTCGGCGATCAGACGCGAAGTGTCGGCGATGCCTGCTTCCAGCAGCGGCAGGAAGCCCAACTGGGTTGCAGTGGGGTAGCAACCCGGCACCGCAATCAGGCGCGCCTGGCGGATCTGCTCGCGATTAACTTCCGGCAGGCCGTAGACCGCGTCCTTGAGCAGCTCAGGTGCACCGTGCGGCTGGCCGTACCATTTGGCCCATTCATCGGCGTCCTGCAGGCGGAAGTCGGCGGACAGGTCGATGACCTTGGTACCCGCCGCCAGCAATTCACCGGCCAGCGCGTGGGCGACGCCGTGCGGGGTGGCGAAGAACACCACATCACAGGCGGCGAGGGTCTTGGTATCCGGGACGCTGAACGCCAGGCCGTCGTAGTGGCCTCGCAGGTTCGGGTACATGTCGGCCACGGGCAGGCCCGCCTCGGAGCGAGAAGTGATGACTGCAACTTCAGCCTGAGGATGCTGTGCCAGCAGACGCAGCAATTCGACACCGGTGTAACCCGTGCCGCCGACGATACCGACCTTGACCATATACCTGCCCCCTATCAACGAACCGACTGGAAAGCCGACGATGATAGGGGCCAGCGACTACGCCTACAACCGTTGAGATGACGGGCGCGGCACCGAACTACTACTATCTGACGACCGTGAACCTGAAAGGAATAAAAAACATGCTGTACCTATGGATCAAAGCCTTGCACATCGTCAGCGTCGTCTGCTGGTTTGCAGGACTTTTCTACCTGCCCCGCCTGTTCGTCTACCACGCCCAGAGCAAAGACAGCATCAGCCGCGACCGCTTCGTGGTCATGGAACGCAAGCTCTACCGCTTCATCATGGGCCCGGCGATGATCGCCGCCTTCGTCTTCGGGATCTGGATGCTGATCCTGAGCCCCGGCTTTCTCAGCCAGGGCTGGCTCCACGCCAAGCTCACCCTTGTCATTCTGCTGACCGGCTACCATCACATGTGCGGCGCCAACGTGAAACGCTTCGCCCGCGGCGACAACACCCGCAGCCACACCTACTTCCGCTGGTTCAATGAAGTGCCCGTGTTGATGCTGCTGGGCATTGTAATTCTGGTGGTCGTCAAACCGTTCTGACAGTAGCCACCCCCGACCCGAGAATCCGCCATGTCACTGCCTGCCCTGCTCGAACAACGTCTGCGCCTGCCCGTGGTGGCGGCGCCGATGTTTCTGATATCGAACCCGCAACTGGTGCTCGCCTGTTGTCGCAATGGCGTGGTGGGCAGTTTCCCGGCCCTGAACCAGCGCGAAACCGCCGGTTTCAAGGCCTGGCTGGAAGAAATCGAGGCGGGGCTGGACGGGCTTGAGCGCGCAGCTCCCTACGCGGTGAACCTGATCGTCCATCAGAGCAATCCGCGCCTGCAGGCGGATTTGGCGGTGTGTATCGAGCACAAGGTGCCGATCGTCATCACCAGCCTCGGGGCGGTCAAGGAAGTCGTGGATGCCGTGCACAGCTACGGCGGCCTGGTGTTTCACGATGTCACCACCCGCCGCCATGCCGAGAAAGCTGCACAGGCCGGGGTCGATGGCCTGATCGCGGTCGCGGCAGGCGCCGGCGGGCATGCCGGGACCTGGAGCCCGTTCGCCCTGGTCAGCGAGATTCGCCAGTTCTTCGACAAGACCTTGTTGCTGGCCGGGTGCCTGAACACAGGCCGTGAAATTCTCGCCGCGCAACTGCTGGGCGCCGACCTGGCCTATCTCGGCACCCACTTCATTGCCAGCCAGGAAAGCCAGGCGCATGCGCAATACAAGGACATGCTGCTGCAAGCCAAGGCCGCCGATATCGTTCATACGCCAGTGGTGTCTGGCGTGCCGGCGAGCTTCATGCGCCAGAGCCTGGAGAAAGCCGGCTACGACCTGGCCAACCTGAACAAGGGTGGCGAGATCCAGCTCAAACCTATTCACGACGAAGCGAAGGCCTGGAAGACCGTCTGGTCCGCCGGCCAAGGCGTGGGCGGCATCGATGAGCAGTTGCCGACACAGGCACTGATCGAGCGCCTGGACACCGAATATCGTCAGGCCCTGGCCAACGCCCAGCGCCTCGGCACGCACTGGCCGCGCTGAGCGAGCGGCCTTTGTGTAGACTAGGCCGCCCTTTCAAACGCCCCCGCCATTGGAGAACTGCATGACCCGTTACGCCATGATCACCGGTGCCTCCAGCGGTCTGGGCCTGGCACTGGCCGAAGCATTGGCGCGTCGGGGGCGCAACCTGATCCTGGTGGCACGCCAGCGCGACCTGCTGGAACCCGTCGCCATCGAGCTGACCCAGCGTTTCGGCGTGGAAGTCTTGTTCCGCGCCTGCGATATCGGCGAGCCGCTGCGCTTGTCGGGCTTCCTGCTGGAGCTCGAAGAAAGCGATCGGCACATCGACCTGCTGGTCAATTGCGCCGGGATTCGCTCCTACGGTCATTTCCTCGCGCAGGAATGGGCCGACGAGCAAGACCTCATCGAAGTGAACATCATCGCCCTGACCCGCCTGTGCCATGCCATGGGCAATGCCATGGCCGTGCAGGGCGGCGGGCAGATTCTCAATGTCGCGTCGCTGGCCGCCTTCGCGCCGGGCCCATGGATGAGCAGCTATGCCGCCAGCAAGGCGTACGTGCTGCACTTCTCCGAAGGGTTGCGCGAGGAACTGAAGCAAACTGGCATCAAGGTCTCGGTCCTCTGCCCCGGCCCGGTCCGCTCGCCCAACCGGCGCATCCCGCGCCTCGAGTCCGGCAAGCGCTGCCTGAGCCCCGAAGAAGTGGCGCTCTACACAGTTCGCGCGCTGGACCGCAACAAGGCGATCATCATTCCCGGCCGGCGCAACCGCTGGCTGGCCTTCAGTTCGCGTCTGCTGACACGCTGGATGAGCCGCAAACTGGCCGGGGCCATCAACCGCGCCTACTGCCCGCGCTGAATCGAATCGCTACTGGGCGGCGGCGCGCGGGCTGAGTACACTCAGGCCCGACCACCACCATGGAGCAAGCGTTGTGGAAACTATTTTCACCAAGATCATCAACCGGGAGATCCCGGCCAAGATCATCTACGAAGACGACCAGGTCCTGGCGTTCCACGATATCGCCCCCCAGGCCCCGGTACATTTCCTGGTAATCCCGAAAAAGCCGATCCGCACCCTCAATGACCTCACCGAGGAAGACAAGGGCCTGGCCGGACACATCCTGTTCACCGCGCAGCGGCTGGCCAAGGAGCTGGGCTGCGAAGATGGTTTCCGCGTCGTGATGAACTGCAACGAGATGGGCGGGCAGACGGTCTACCACATCCACATGCACGTGCTCGGCCAGCGCCAAATGCACTGGCCACCGGGCTGATCCAGCGCAAGCCCTGTCACATCGATTGGGTTAAACTGTCGGGCACATTCTTGCGGAGGTGCCCGATGGCTACCGAACGTCAATATTCCCCGCTCGACCGCTTGTTGCTGCAGGCCGACACCGCCATGCGCACCTTGCTGCCCTTCAGCGGCCAACCTACCCGCCCGTCCCCGGCGATCGTCCAGCCCGAGTCCGAGCTCGACGAGAAACAGACCCGCCACATCGCTGGCCTCATGCGCATCAACCACACCGGCGAAGTCTGCGCCCAGGCGCTGTATCAGGGCCAAGCCCTGACCGCCAAGCTGCCGCAAGTGCGCAAGGCCATGGAACAAGCCGCCGATGAAGAAATCGACCACCTGGCCTGGTGCGAACAGCGCATCCGTCAGTTGGGCAGCCATCCGAGCGTGCTCAACCCGCTGTTCTACGGCATGTCCTTCGGCATTGGCGCCTTTGCCGGGCTGATCAGCGACAAAGTCAGCCTGGGTTTCGTCGCCGCTACCGAGCATCAGGTCTGCAAGCACCTGGACGAGCATCTGGAGCAGATCCCGCCGGAAGACGAGAAATCCCGCGCCATCCTCGAACAGATGCGTATCGACGAAGAGCACCACGCCGAGTCGGCGCTCAACGCTGGCGGCTTCCGCTTCCCGGCCCCGGTCAAATTTGGCATGAGCCTGATGGCCAAGGTCATGACCAAAAGCACCTACCGCATCTGATCCGCCATGACCGGGCGCTTCGATGCCAGTGACCTGACTCGCGCGGTCGACGCGGGCGTCCTCGACGCCGCGCAAAAACAGGCGCTGCTGTCCTTTCTGGAGCAGCAGACGCCACGACAGGCCAGCTTCCAGTTGGCCCACGTCGCCTTCTACCTTGGCGCCCTGCTGATCATGGGCGCCATGGGCTGGCTGCTCAGTGAAGCCTGGATGCGTATCGGCGACGGCGCGCTGCTGACGGTTGCCCTGGCCTACATTCTGCTGCTGACCCTGGGCGGCCTGGCGTTGAAACGCCGAGGCCAGCTCATTCCCGGAGGCGTCCTCGCCGCAGTGGCGGTCAGCATTGTGCCGCTGGCGGTGTTCGCCATCGAGCGCCTCGCCGGCTTCTGGCCACTGGACGACAACCAGTCCAACTACCACCACTACTACACCTACGTGCAAGGCGGCTGGCTGCTGATGGAGTTGGCGACGGTGTTCGCCGGCCTGCTGATGCTGCGGCTGATCCCTTTCCCGTTCATCGTCATGCCGATCGCCCTCGCGCTGTGGTTCATGTCCATGGACCTGACGGAATGGTTTTATGGCTCACCGTTCGACTGGGATCAGCGCCAGCAGGTGTCGCTTTGGTTCGGCCTGGGGTTGCTGATGGTGTTCCTGTTGATCGATGGCCGCACCCGCCAGGACTTCGCCTTCTGGGGTTACCTGGCCGGACTGCTGGCGTTCTGGGGAGGACTGACGTCGATGAACAGCGACAGTGAAGTGGGCAAGGCCCTGTACTGCCTGATCAACCTGGGGCTGATGTTGATCGCCGTGCTGTTGCGCCGGCCGATGTTCATGGTCTTCGGCGCCCTGGGCGTGGCGGCGTACCTGGGTTATCTGTCGTATGAAGTGTTCGCCGACTCGCTGCTGTTCCCGCTGGTATTGAGCGTGATCGGCCTGGGCGTGATTGGCCTGGGGCTGCTGTATCAGAAGCATCGCGAGCGCTTGAGCGCGACATTGCGCGCCGCCATTCCGACGGGCGTGATGGCGTTGTTGCCGGGGTTGCGTCGCTGAACCTTGCCACGGAGCTGTTGGGCTCCGTGGAAGATGCCACGGCTCAGCCGAGCTCGACGATCTCGTAGCTGTGGGTGATGTCCACACCCGCGCGGCCCAGCATGATCGAGGCCGAGCAGTACTTCTCCGCCGACAGCTCCACCGCGCGCTTGACCTGCGCTTCCTTCAGACCACGCCCCTTGACCACAAAGCGCAGGTGAATCTTGGTGAAAACCTTCGGGTCTTCATCCGCCCGCTCGGCTTCCAGGAAGGCTTCGCAGCTTTCCACGGCTTGGCGGGATTTCTTCAGGATGCTGACCACATCGAAATTGCTGCAGCCGCCCAGGCCCAACAGCAGCATTTCCATCGGACGGACACCGAGATTGCGACCACCGGCATCGGGCGGACCGTCCATTACCACGACGTGGCCGCTGCCCGATTCACCGAGGAACATGGCCTCACCGGCCCACTGGATACGCGCCTTCATTAACCGGTCTCCCCTTGCTTGAAAAAATGGCTGCCAGCTTAGTCCCTACACGCACAGGCGAAAAGACTTAAGCGTTCGATCAAATCTGCCGACACAGAGGGTGGTCTGATAAACTGGCGCCAAATTGATGGCGTTTTGCACCCATCCCACCTACAAGAATACTCACGGACCGCGTATTTCGGGGCTTAACCATGGTTGCCGCAGCACTTCCAGCCAAGATCAAAAACGTCGACAAGTTGCTCGCTCATTGCCAGCGTCGTCGTTTTGCAGCAAAAACCAACATCCTCAGTGCTGGCGACACAGCCGATACCCTGTCGTTCATCGTCAAGGGCTCGGTCACGATCCTTATCGAGGACGATGAGGGCAGGGAAATGATCATCGCCTACCTCAACAGCGGTGATTTCTTCGGAGAACTGGGCCTGTTCGAGCCTGCGGGCAAGGAGCAACACCGCAGTGCGTGGGTACGGGCCAAGACCGAATGCGAGGTCGCGGAAATCAGCTACGAGAAATTCCGCGAACTGGCACGCCAGGATCCGGACATTCTCTATGCACTGGGCAGCCAGATGGCCCAGCGCCTGCGCAACACCACCCGCAAGGTCGGCGATCTCGCCTTCTTCGATGTCACCGGACGGGTTGCCCGCTGCCTGCTGGAGCTGTGCAAGCAGCCGGACGCCATGACTCACCCGGACGGCATGCAGATCAAGATCACCCGCCAGGAAATCGGTCGGATCGTGGGGTGCTCACGGGAGATGGTCGGTCGCGTTCTGAAGGACCTGGAAGAACGCAACCTGGTCAACGTGAAGGGCAAGACCATGGTGGTCTTCGGCACACGCTGATCCCCTGGATCAATCCTTGGGAATAGCCTCGATGGTCCGGGCGTAAGCCTGGGCCAGCCGCTCCAGCAGCGGCGCTTCGGGCACAACTTCATGCAGGGCGATGTGACTGTCGGCCAGACAGCGCTGCTCCAGCTCACAACATTCATTGAAGCGGTTGACCGCCGCCACCATCGACTCGCGCTCGTTATCCAGTAACAGCGCCCCATGCACCAGCACAACCGGTCGCTTGCCACCCAGGCCCTGGCGCCAGCGCTGGGCCGTGCCGACCAACTTGCGACCATTGAGGTTGACGTTGTAACGCCCGTCGCAGAACGCCCCTTCGATCTCACCGACCGACGCCACCCCGCCCCATTCACGCAGCACCTCGCACAACGGCTCGCACAGACGCAGGTAAGCGTTCTCGATGCGTCCGTTGTCGCCTTCACTGCGCGGCGCTACATACACCAATGCGATGTTGATCACCGCTGGCGATTGCGGCACCGGCTCGCCGCCCGTCTCGCGCAACAATACCGGCCAGCCGGAAATCGCCAGTTCGCCGCAAGCGGCCTCGAAGCCCTCCAGCCGGCTCATGCGCCGTGGCATCACCAGCGCCCGGTCCGTAGGGCGCCAGAACAGCACGCCGTGATCACGCTCGCCCTTGCAAACGGCCGCCAGCAGATCCTGCTCGGCATGCAGCCCGGCCTCGACGGTGACGGCAACAGGTTGTTCAGTCATGACAATCATCCTGAAAGAAAAAAGCCGGCAATGAATGCCGGCTTTCGAAGGGATCAGTCCAGCCCGTTCAGGCCTTGCACCACGCGTCCCGGGAAGAACAGGCGCTGCAACTCCAGCCCTGGCTGTTCGGCACGCATGAAGGCTTCGCCCACCAGGAACGAGTAGACCTCGTTGATTTCCATCAGCTCGACATCGGCGCGATTGAGGATGCCGCTCTCGGTGATGGCCAGGCGATCGCGAGGGATGCGTGGCAACAGGTCGAGGGTGGTTTCCAGGCTCACTTCGAAGGTGTGCAGGTTGCGGTTGTTGACGCCGACCAACGGGGTGTCGAGGGTCTTCAGCGCGCGCTCCAGCTCGTCACCGTCGTGCACTTCCACCAGCACGTCGAGGCCGACGCTCTTGGCGGTGGCCGCCAGTTCGGCCATCTTCACGTCATCCAGAGCGGAGACGATCAGCAGCACGCAGTCGGCGCCCAGGGCGCGGGCTTCGACGATCTGGTACGGATCGATCATGAAGTCCTTGCGGATCACTGGCAGTTGCACCGCAGCACGGGCCTGCTGCAGATAGACGTCGGCGCCCTGGAAGTAGTCAACATCGGTCAGCACCGACAGGCAGGTCGCCCCACCCTTCTCGTAGCTGACGGCGATATCGGCGGGCACGAAGTCCTCGCGGATCACGCCCTTGCTCGGCGAGGCTTTCTTGATCTCGGCGATTACCGCCGGCTGCTTGCGCTTGGCCTGTTCGATCAGGGCGTTGGCGAATCCGCGCGGCGCGTCGGCGGCAGCCGCCAGACGTTCCAGTTCGGCGAGGCTGACCCGGGCGCTACGCTCGGCGACTTCCTCGACCTTGCGGGCGAGGATCTTTTCCAGAACCGTCGGCACACTCATCCTTCGTTCTCCTGCTTGAATACCGCGGTAAAGGCGCCCAGCTCTTCGAGTTTTTCCCGGGCAAGGCCGGTGTGCAGCGCATCGTGAGCAAGCTCGACGCCCTGCTTGAGGCTCATGGCATGGTCGGCGGCGTAGAGCGCGGCACCGGCGTTGAGCACGATCATTTCCGCAGCTTTCTGGCCGTTTTCGGTCTTGCGCCGGCCAATGGCATCGCGAATCAGCGCCAGCGATTCTTCCGGACCGCTCACCGACAGGCCGTGCAGGCTCTGGCTTTTCATGCCCAGGTCTTCGGGCTCGACCCAGTATTCGCTGATCTCACCGTTCTTCAGTTCGGCAACAAAGGTTGGCGCGGCCAGGCTGAACTCGTCCAGCCCGTCCTTGGAGTGCACCACCAACACGTGCTTGCTGCCGAGACGCTGCAGCACTTCGGCCAGCGGACGGCACAGTGCCTGGGTGAACACGCCGACCACCTGATGCTTGACCCCGGCCGGATTCGTAAGCGGGCCGAGCATGTTGAACAGGGTGCGTAGACCCAGGTCGCGACGCGGGCCGGCGGCATATTTCATGGCGCTGTGGTGAGTCTGGGCGAACATGAAGCCGATGCCCACGCTGTCGATGCAACGAGCGACCTGGACCGGCGTCAGGTTCAGATAGATACCGGCGGCTTCCAGCAGGTCGGCGCTGCCGCTCTTGCCCGAAACGGCGCGGTTGCCGTGCTTGGCCACGGTGCAACCGGCGGCGGCAACGACGAAGGCCGACGCGGTGGACACGTTGAAGATATTCGCGCCATCGCCGCCGGTGCCAACCACGTCGACCACGCCATCGAGGCTGTTGAGCTCGACCTTGTCAGCCAGCTCGCGCATGACCGAAACGGCACCGACGATCTCGTCGATGCTTTCGCTCTTCATGCGCATGCCCATCATGAAGGCGCCGATCTGCGCCTCGGTGCACTGACCGGTCATGATCTGGCGCATCACACCGCGCATTTCCTCGGTGGACAGGTCCAGCTGATCGACGATCCGACCCAACGCGTTCTTGATATCCATATTCAATCCTTAGCGGTGGCCGCCGGTCTGCTTGAGGAAATTGGCGAACAGCGCGTGGCCCTGCTCAGTGAGGATCGATTCGGGGTGGAACTGTACGCCTTCGACGTTCAGGGTCTTGTGACGCAGGCCCATGATTTCATCGATCGAGCCGTCTTCCAGAGCGGTCCAGGCGGTCAGTTCGAGGCAATCAGGCAGGGTTTCGCGCTTGACCACCAGCGAGTGGTAGCGGGTCACGGTCAGCGGATTGTTCAGGCCGGTGAACACGCCTGTGTTCTCGTGTACTACAGGGCTGGTCTTGCCGTGCATGACCTGGCGGGCACGGACCACCTCACCGCCGAAAGCCTGGCCGATGGACTGGTGGCCCAGGCACACGCCCAGGATCGGCAGCTTGCCGGCGAAATGCTTGATGGCTTCGAGGGAAACACCGGCTTCGGTCGGGGTGCACGGACCGGGAGAGACGACAATGCGCTCGGGCTGCAGGGCTTCGATCTGGGCGATGGTCAGTTCGTCGTTGCGAATGACCTTGACCTCCGCCCCCAACTCGCCGAAGTACTGCACGACGTTGTAGGTGAAGGAATCGTAGTTGTCGATCATCAGTAACATCTGGGTTCAACCTCTTGAATACTGACTTTGAATAACCGCCTTTCGCGATACAGGGCTGCCCGACGCACAGCAGGTGTGCGCTGTTGCGGGGCGTGAAGCGATTTCGGAAAGGCAAAACGTAACGGGCCGGCACTGGCCGGCGGGAGATAAAGTCAGGCGCGCCAACGCCAACGGGCGTGGGCCTTGATAACGCGCATCAAGAGTTTGCTGACGATCAACACGGGGTAGGTCTCGTTCATACGTTTCGGCACAGTAGCTCACGGAAACATTGCGTGCAATATCGACAAGGCAGGATCCGGGGTATTTGCTACTTTCTTCGGACGCAATACCAAAAACAAAGACAAAAAAAGGACTCTTGCGATGAGAAAGTGCCGTTATCTGCGTCAATCCGCTGCATGTCTGCTGGCCGCAGCCTGCTCCACCGCTATTGCAAGCCCCTCGCCTTACTCCACCATGATCGTTTTCGGCGACAGCCTCGCCGATGCCGGGCAGTTTCCCGACTCAGCCGGGGCGCCAGGCACCAGCCAGCGCTACACCAACCGCAATGCCGACGGCAGCTTTGCGCCCGTGTCGCCGATGATCCTGGGTGGCTACCTCGGAATCGCACCCGGTGACCTGAATGCCTCCACTTCGCCCGTGAATGCAGCCCTCGGTATCCCCGACGGCAACAACTGGGCAACCGGAGGCTATCGCACCGACCAGATCTTCCAATCCATCACCGGCGAATCGCTGGTGGTGATCCCGCCCGGCAACCCCGGTGCGGGCACGGTACTGCGGCAGAAGCCCGGCTACCTTGCCGGCGGACGACTGGCTGATCCCAATGCCCTGTATTACCTGACCGGTGGCGGCAACGACTTCCTTCAGGGGTTGATCACCTCCCCCGTCGGAGCCGCCACGTCGGCAACCCAACTGGCCGCCAGCGCCCAGGCCCTGCAACAGGCGGGCGCACGTTACATCATGGTCTGGCTGCTGCCCGATCTCGGCCTGACGCCTGCCCTCAACGGCACACCGCTGCAAGGCCCGAGTTCGCAGCTCAGCGCCTTCTTCAACCAGACACTCGTCGCCAGCCTCGCCCGGATCGACGCAGAGATCATCCCGCTGAACATCCCGTTGCTGTTTCAGGAGGCCCTCGCCTCACCGGTGCAGTTCGGCCTGGCCAGCGATCAGAACCTGATCAATACCTGCTACAGCGGCAACGGCTGCGTGCAGAATCCGGTGTATGGCGCCAACGGCACCACCCCGGATCCGACCAAGCTGTTGTTCAACGACTCGGTGCACCCGACCATCGCCGGCCAACGGATGATTGCCGACTACGGCTATTCGATCCTCTCCGCGCCCTGGGAACTGACGCTGCTACCGGAGATGGCCCACGGCACATTGCGCGCCCACCAGGACGAACTGCGCAATCAGTGGCAGGCCGACTGGCAGCCAGTCGGGCAATGGCAGGCGATTGTGGCGGCAGGTGGCCAGAACCTCGACTTCGACAGCCAGCGCAGTTCCGCCAGCGCCGACGGTCGCGGCTACAACCTGACCGTTGGTGGCAGCTACCGCCTCGATGAAGCCTGGCGCGTCGGCATCGCTGGCGGCGTGTACCGGCAGAAACTGGAAGCCGGCGCGCAGGACTCCGACTACCGCCTCGACAGCTACCTCGCCACCGCCTTCGCGCAGTTCCATCAAGGCCGCTGGTGGGCCGATGCGGCGCTGACCGGTGGCCGGCTGGACTACGACGACCTCGAGCGTACCTTCGCCCTCGGCCCGAACAACCGCAGCGAGAAAGGTGACACCGATGGCGACTTGCTTGCCGTCTCCGCCCGCCTCGGCTTCGAGCTGGCCGCGCCGGGCAGCGACTGGCAGCTTTCGCCGTTCGTTAGCGCCGATTACGCCCGGGTCAAGGTGGATGGCTACAGCGAAAAAGGTGCGCGCGCCACGGCACTGACCTTCGACGATCAGAAACGCGACTCACGGCGGCTGGGCGTGGGCTTGCAGGGCAAATACCGGGTAGCGCCGGCAACGCTGCTGTTTGGCGAAGTGGCCCATGAGCATGAGTTCGAGGACGACCGTCAGGACCTGACCCTGCACCTCAACAGCCTGCCGGCCAACGACTTCACCCTGACCGGCTATACGCCGCAGAGCAATCTGAACCGGGTGAGTGTGGGGTTGAGCCAGAGCCTGGCGCCGGGGTTGGCGCTGCGTGGCGGCTATAACTGGCGCAAGAGCGATGAGCTGACTCAGCAGGGGGTCAATCTGGCGCTGAGCCTGGAGTTCTGACAGCGGCCTATCGCGAGCAAGCTCGCTCCTACAGGGTTTGGTGCATTCCTGTAAGAGCGAGCTTGCTCGCGATCAGGCATCACTGTTTCGGCGTCTGCTCAGCCAGCGCCACCGCGCGGAACATTGCGCGACGCTTGTTGATGGTTTCCTCCCACTCCAGCGCCGGCACCGAGTCGGCGACGATGCCGCCACCGGCCTGCACATGCAGCTCGCCGTCCTTGATCACCGCGGTGCGAATCGCAATGGCGGTGTCCATGTTGCCGTTCCAGGCGAAATAACCCACCGCGCCACCGTAGACGCCACGCTTGACCGGCTCCAGTTCGTCGATGATTTCCATCGCGCGAATCTTCGGCGCACCGGACAAGGTGCCCGCCGGCAGGATGGCTCGCAGGGCGTCCATCGCGGTCAGACCGCTCTTCAGTTGGCCGGTGACGTTGGAAACGATGTGCATCACGTTGGAATAACGCTCGATGACCATCTTCTCGGTGACCTTGACCGAACCGGTTTCCGACACACGACCCGCGTCGTTGCGCCCCAGGTCGATCAGCATCAGGTGCTCGGCGATTTCCTTGTCATCGGACAGCAGGTCTTCTTCAAGTGCCCGGTCGGCTTCCTCGTTGGCGCCACGTGGACGGGTGCCCGCAATCGGACGCACGGTGACCAGATTGTCTTCGACCCGCACCAGCACTTCCGGCGAGCTGCCGACCACGTGGAAATCGCCAAAGTTGAAGAAGTACATGTACGGCGTCGGGTTGAAGCAGCGCAGCGCCCGGTACAGGTCGATCGGCGCGGCCTTGAAGTCGATGGACATCCGTTGCGACGGCACGACCTGCATGCAGTCGCCGGCGAGAATGTATTCCTTGATGGTATCGACGGCGCGCTCGTAGTCAGCCTGAGTGAAACTGGAGCGGAACTCAGGCTCGGCAGCCTGCGCACCGCTGAAGTCGAGGCCACGGCGCGGGGTGATCGGCTGACGCAGTTGTTCGAGCAGGTCCTGCAGTCGCGCCTGACCTTGCTCGTAGGCATCGTCCTGGGACGGATCGGCGAGAACGATGGCGTGCATCTTGCCGGCGAGGTTATCGAAGACCACCACCGCGTCGGACACCATCAGCAGGATATCCGGCACGCCCAGCGGATCCGGGTTCGGGCACTTGCCCAGGCGCTTCTCGACATACCGCACGCAGTCATAGCCGAAGTAACCGACCAGGCCGCCGTTGAAGCGCGGCAGGCCAGGAATGGTCGGCACCTTGTAGCGCTCTTTGAAGGCTTCGACGAAGGCCAGCGGATCTTCCACATCGTGGCGCTCGATTTCGACGCCGTCGTGGGTGATCCGGACCTGATGGTCATACACCCTCAGCACGGTGCGGCACGGCAGACCGATGATCGAGTAACGGCCCCACTTCTCGCCGCCCTGCACCGATTCGAGCAGGTAGGAGTTGGGTTGGTCGGCGAGCTTCAGGTAGATCGACAGCGGTGTGTCGAAGTCGGCCAGGGTTTCGCAGGCCAGGGGAATGCGGTTATAGCCGGCAGCGGCCAGGCGCAGGAATTCTTCGCGGATCATGATTGCCTCGTGGCAGTAGGGCAAGAAAAGTCGAATGGCAAACGTGCCGGATCAGAGCCGGCCGGAGAGGAGTCAGGCGCGCCAACGCCAACGGGCCAGGGCCTTGATGACTTTCATCCAGAGTTTGCCGGGTGCTACCACGATGGAATCTCTACCAAGGGGGGAATTTAGGTCCGCCAACGTTAGCTCAGTGGCTGCACCGAAGCAACCGGGAGCAAGGCGCGCAAATCGTCGATCACCAGGGCGGGCGATTCGTCGCTGATTGGCCGGCCATGGTTGTAGCCGTAGGTCAGGCCGACGCACTGTACGCCCGCAGCCTTCGCCGCCTGCACGTCACTGCGCGAGTCACCGACGAACAGGGCGTCGTGCGCCTGCACGCCAGCCATCTGCATGACAAACAGCAGCGCCGCCGGGTCCGGCTTCTTCTGCGGCAGCGTGTCACCGCCGATGATCCATCGGAAATAGCGACCGATCTGCATCTGGTCCAGCAGCGGGCCGACGAAGCGCTCCGGCTTGTTGGTGATCAGCGCCATTTCCACTTTCTGCTGGTGCAGCCACTTGAGGGTGTCGTGCACCCCGGGGTAGGTCACCGTCAGGTCGTGGCTCTCGGCATAGGCTTCCATGAAGATTTCCAGACCGCGCTCGGCCTCGTCGTCGCTCACCGCGCTATGGTCGATGCCACCGGCCAGCGCCCGGCGCACCAGCACCGGAGCACCATTGCCAACCCACTCGCGCACCGCGTCGATGCCGGCCGGCGCGCGATTCATTTCGAGCAGCATACGATCGACCGCCACCGCCAGGTCCGGGACGGAGTCGATAAGGGTACCGTCCAGATCGAACATCACCAGCCTGGGCAGACTCCCGGGGAACAGCTGCTCGAAACCGCTCATGGGCGGGCCTGAGCCAGTTCGGCGCGCATCTTGTCGATGACTTCCTTGTAGTTCGGCGTGTTGAAGATCGCCGAGCCCGCAACGAAGGTGTCGGCGCCAGCGGCGGCGATCTCGCGGATGTTGTTGACGTTCACGCCACCGTCGATTTCCAGGCGGATATCGCGACCGCTGGCGTCGATCAGCGCGCGGGCTTCACGCAGCTTGTCGAGGGTGCCGGGGATGAACTTCTGGCCGCCAAAGCCTGGGTTGACGCTCATCAGCAGGATCATGTCGACCTTGTCCATCACATACTTCAGCGCTTCCAGACCAGCAGCCGGGTTGAACACCAGACCGGCCTTGCAACCGCCGTCGCGGATCAGTTGCAGCGAGCGATCGACGTGCAGGGTGGCATCCGGGTGGAAGGTGATGTAGGTGGCGCCAGCCTCGATGAAGTCGCCGATGATGCGGTCGACCGGGCTGACCATCAGGTGCACATCGATCGGCGCGGTCACGCCGTGCTTGCGCAGCGCCGAGCAGACCATCGGGCCGATGGTCAGGTTGGGCACGTAGTGGTTGTCCATCACGTCGAAGTGAACGATGTCGGCGCCGGAGGCCAGCACGTTATCGACTTCCTCGCCCAGGCGGGCGAAGTCGGCGGAAAGAATCGAGGGGGCAATAGCGAAGGGCTGCATGGCGCACCTGTAGGCAATTTCACGGTGGCGCGCATTGTACCTCACGCAACCGGCCTGGGGCTGCCCGGTGTCAAACACCTCGACGGATGCAGTCCGGGGCCGGCTGGCCGGCCCCAGGAAAGATCATTCCGGTTGTTGCGTACGCATTTTCTCACTGCGACCGCGCAGCCATTCCAGGGTCAGCAGCAGAACGACCGAGAAAGCAATCAGCAGGGTCGCTGCAGCGGCGATGGTCGGGCTGAGGTTCTCACGGATACCGCTGAACATCTGCCGTGGCAGGGTGGCCTGCTCGGGACCGGCGAGGAACAGGGTCACCACCACTTCATCGAACGAGGTGGCGAAGGCGAACAGTGCCCCCGAAATCACCCCCGGCGCGATCAGCGGCAGGGTCACCCGGCGGAATGCAGTCACCGGCGAAGCACCCAGGCTCGCGGCGGCCCGCACCAGGTTGTGGTTGAAGCCCTGCAGGGTCGCCGACACCGTGATGATGACGAACGGCACACCCAGCACCGCGTGCACCAGAATCAGCGAAATGAAGCTGTTGCCCAGCCCCAGCGGCGCGAAGAACAGGTAGCTGGCCACACCGATGATCACCACCGGCACCACCATCGGCGAAATCACCAGGGCCATGATCAGCGACTTGCCGGGAAAGTCCCCGCGGGTCAGGCCGATCGAGGCCAGGGTGCCGAAGACCATCGCCAGTGCGGTGGCCGCCGGGGCGACGATGATGCTGTTGGTCAACGCCCGCATCCACTCATCCGAGGCGAAGAAGTTGTGATACCACTGCAACGAGAAGCCTTGCAGCGGATAGACCAGGAAGCTGCCGGAGTTGAACGACAACGGGATGATCACCAGCACCGGAAGCACCAGGAACAGCAGGATCAGGCCGCAGAGAATGCGCAAACTGTAGAACCAGACCCGCTCGACGGGCGACATGTAGGGGCTCAGCATGAATTCGCTCCTCAGCTCAGACGCAGGCGGCTGGAGCCGACCAGCCAGCTATAGATCAGGTACAGCAGCACAGTGGCGAGCAACAGCAGGCCGCCCAGTGCGGTCGCCATGCCCCAGTTGATGCTGGTGTTGGTGTAGAACGCCACGAAGTAGCTGACCATCTGGTCGTTCGGGCTGCCCAGCAGTGCCGGGGTGATGTAGTAACCAATGGCCATGATGAACACCAGCAGGCAACCGGCGCCGACACCGGCGTAGGTCTGCGGGAAGTACACGCGCCAGAAGCTGGTGAACGGATGGCAACCCAACGAGATCGCGGCCCGCATGTAGGTCGGCGAGATGCCTTTCATCACGCTGTAGATCGGCAGGATCATGAACGGCAGCAGGATGTGCACCATCGAGATGTACACGCCGGTGCGGTTGAACACCAGTTCCAGCGGCTTGTCGATGATCCCCAGCGCCATCAGCGCGCTGTTGATCAGTCCGCCCGATTGCAGCAGCACGATCCACGCGGCAACCCGCACCAGAATCGACGTCCAGAAGGGCAGCAGCACCAGAATCATCAGCAGGTTGCTCTGCCGGGTCGGCAGGTTGGCCAGCAGGTACGCCAATGGGTAAGCCAGCACCAGGCAGATGGCGGTGATGACGAAGCCCATCCACAGGGTACGGGTGAAGATGTCCAGGTAAATGGCCTGGTCCGGGGTGGCCGGGGCCAGTTCGCCCAGGTCGTCGATGCGATGGTCGACGGCCGCCAGCAGATAGAACGGGGTCACGCTGCTGGTGTTGCGGCGGATCGCCTGCCAGTAGGCGGGGTCGCCCCAGCGCTCGTCCAGCTCTTGCATGGCATCTTTATAGGAAGCCGGTTCGGTCTTGAACGGCAGGGCCCGGGCGGTTTTCGCCAGGAGGCTGCGGTAGCCGGCCAGTTCCATGTTCAGACGCTTGGACAGGTCGCCCAGGGTCTGGTTCTTGCGCGATTCGGCGAGGTCTTCGCTCAGCGCCTTGTACACGGGCTCGCCCGGCAGGCTCTTGCCATCCCACTCGGCCACGGCGACCACGGTGCGCGGCAGGCCACTGACGACCTCGGGGTTGCCGACGCTCTTGTACAGCAGCGCGGCAATCGGCACGAGAAACACCAGCAACAGAAACAGCGCCAGGGGCGCGATCAGCGCCTGCGCCTTCCAGCGGTTGACCCGCTCGGCACGCGCCAGACGCTGCTTGAGGTTGGAACCTGCGCCTTCTTTGAGGGGCACTGCGATGGCCATAGCGAACTCCGGAAAATCTTGGAAACAGGGGGCGCCGGTGTCAGCACCGGCGCCCTGTCAGCACGGCTTACTTGGCCGCCCAGGCGTTGAAGCGTTGCTCCAACTGTTCGCTGTTGTCAGCCCAGAACGCCACGTCGATCTGCACCTGGTTGGCGATGTTTTCCGGGGTGGTCGGCATATCCTTCTTGATCTCGTCGGACAGCAGCGCGACCGCCTTGGAGTTGGCCGGACCGTAGGCGATGTTTTCCGAGTAGATCTTCTGCTGCTCAGGCTTGACCGAGTAAGCGATGAACTTCTTCGCCTCTTCGGCGTTTTTCGCGCCCTTCGGAATGGCCCAGGCGTCGAAGTCGTAGATGCCGCCGTTCCACACCACTTTCAGGTTGCTTTCTTTCTGTACCGCGGCGATCCGGCCGTTGTAGGCCGAGCTCATCACCACGTCACCCGAGGCCAGGTACTGCGGCGGCTGGGCGCCGGCTTCCCACCACTGGATGCTCGGTTTCAGTTCGTCGAGTTTCTTGAAGGCGCGGTCCTGGCCTTCCTTGGTGCCGAGCACCTTGTAGACGTCCTTCGGCGCGACGCCATCGGCCATCAGGGCGAATTCCAGGGTGTACTTGGCGCCCTTGCGCAGGCCGCGCTTGCCCGGGAAGGTCTTGGTGTCCCAGAAGTCTTTCCAGCTGGTTGGCGCGGTCTTCAGTTTGTCGGCGTTGTAGGCCATGACCGTGGACCAGACGAAGAAGCCTACGCCGCACGGCTGGATAGCGCCGGGAACGTAGTCGGACTCATCGCCGAACAGCGCAGGATCCAGCTCTTCGAACATGCCTTCGTCGCAGCCGCGAGCCAGTTCCGGCGATTCGACTTCCACCAGGTTCCAGGACACGCTTTTGGTGTCGACCATGGCTTTGACCTTGGCCATCTCACCGTTGTATTCACCCGCGACGATCTTGCCGTTGCCCGCCTTTTCCCACGGCTCGTAGAACGCCTTGACCTGGGCCGCCTTGTTGGCGCCGCCGAAGGAAATCACGGTCAGATCGCTTGCCGCCATCGCCTGGGTCGCAGCGAACAGTCCCAGAGTCAGTGCGGTCAACTTCAAGTGCTTGAGCATTCTTATTTTCTCCACGTTGCAGGGGTTGGTATCGCAAACCTCATTGGGCTTCCAGGAGCGGGTCGAGTGCACGTCCGTGCTCGACCGCCCAGCCCAGTGGTACCACGTCGCCCACGGCCAGGGCCGGGTCGAGTTCGGCGATAGGCTGCTTCACGAAGAAATCGGCCTTGCCGCAAACTTCCAGGCGTACCCGCACGTGGTCGCCCAGGTAGATGAATTCGGCCACCCGGCCAGAGAAACGGTTGACGCAGCTTTCGCTGTGGCCGTTCAGGCGCACGCGTTCCGGACGCACCGACAGGGTCACCGGCTCGCCTGGCTCACCGACGTTGACCGCCAGCGCCTCGACCTTCTCGCCGCGGGCCAGGGACACCAGGCAGCGGTCGCCGTCACGGCTGAGCAAGCGCCCGTTGATGCGGTTGTTCTCGCCGATGAAGTTGGCGACGAAGGTGTTCTTCGGCTCTTCGTAGAGGGTGCGCGGGTCGGCGATCTGCTGGATCTCGCCCTGGTGGAATACCGCTACGCGGTCGGACATGGTCAGCGCTTCGCCCTGGTCGTGGGTCACGTAGACCACGGTCACGCCCAGGCGCTGGTGCAGGTGTTTGATCTCCATCTGCATGTGTTCACGCAGTTGCTTGTCCAGTGCGCCGAGGGGTTCGTCCATCAGCACCAGTTGCGGCTCGAACACCAGCGCCCGGGCCAGGGCCACGCGCTGCTGCTGACCACCGGAAAGCTGGCCCGGATAACGCTGGGCAAAGGTGTCGAGCTGGACCATGTTCAGCACCCGCTTGACCCGCTCGCTGACGTCGGTCTTGCTCAGGTTGCGCACGGTGAGGGGGAACGCCAGGTTCTCGGCCACGGTCATGTGCGGGAACAGCGCGTAGTTCTGGAAGACCATGCCGATGTCGCGTTTATGCGGCGGCACGTTGTTGATCGAACGGCCGGCCAGCTGGATCTCGCCAGCGGTCGGCGTCTCGAAACCGGCCAGCATCATCAGGCTGGTGGTCTTGCCCGAACCGGACGGGCCGAGCAGGGTCAGGAACTCGCCCTTGCGAATGTCCAGGTTGAGGTCTTTGACGATCAGCGATTCGCCGTCGTAGCTCTTCTGCACACCACGGAAGCTGACCAGCACTTCGCCGGTTCCAGCGCTCGAATTGACCTCACTCATACCCGCACCTTTTATTGGATGACTGCTGTGATCCAAGCGTAGAGAAGGGTCGGGGCTGAGCAAATCGGGGAGGCTGAGAGATTGATATCAGCCGTTTAGAAAGGTGGCTGTAGGGATTGCCCTACAAAGATGGCGGTTTTAGGTATGCACCCCTTCGCGAGCAAGCGCGCCCCCACACTCCCCCCGGTAGGAGCGAGCTTGCTCGCGAAAGGGAACACCGCAATCCCTGTCGCTTTCAGAACAGTCAGAGCAGCTTGTGCTCCATCGCGTACTTCACCAATTCCGCCAACGACGTCACCTTGAGCTTCTGCATCAGCCGCGCCTTGTGGGTGCTGATGGTCTTGTTGCTCAGCGCCAGCTGCTGGGCGATGTCGTTGACGTTGGCGCCCTGGGCCAAACGCTCGAACACCGAGAACTCGCGCTCCGACAACAGCGAATGCAGCGGCCGGGCATCCGTGAGGCCGACTTCGAAGACCATGCGGTCGGCCAGGTCCGGGTCGATATAGCGCCCGCCGCCCGCCACGCGGCGAATGGCGGTGAGCAACAGCGCCGGGTCGCTGTCCTTGGTGGCATAGCCTGCAGCACCGACTTTCAATGCCCGCGCCGCCATCTGCGCTTCGTCGTGCATCGACAGCACCAGGATCGCTGGCGGCGAGTTCAACGCGCGAATCCGCGGTATCGCCTCCAGGCCATTAACCCCGGGCATGGAAATATCCAGCAAGACCACTTCGCAGGCGGTGTGCCGCAGCGTCTCCAGCAACTGCTCGCCGTTGCCCGCCTCGCCCACCACCTGCATGTCCTTGGCCAGGCCAATCAGTTGCTTGATGCCTTCGCGCACGATGGTGTGGTCTTCGGCAACCAGAACTCGAATCACTTTTTCGCTCCTGTCTCAATCCAGAGGTATGCGTACGCGCAGGCTGGTGCCCTCGCCCGGCTCGCTTTCAAGGTGCATGTCACCACCGAGCATCAACACCCGCTCGCGCATGCCCACCAGCCCGAAGGAAGTGGGACGGCTGTCGTCCCGCACGAACCCAAGGCCATCGTCGCTGATAATCAGGCACAGCATGGGGCCGTCGAGGTGCAGTGTTATTTCGACAGTATGCGCCTGGGCATGGCGCATGACATTGGTCAGCGCCTCCTGCAACACGCGGAACAGGCTGGTAGCCTTGGCATCGCTGAGCGGCGGCAGGTTTTCCGGGACCTGCACCAGACACGGAATCTGCGTGCGCGCTTCGAAACGCTGGGCCTGCCATTCGATCGCCGAAGCGATGCCCGCATCGAGAATCGGCGGCCGCAAGGCCGTGGCCACATCGCGGACCAACTGGAACAGTTGGGCGATCAGACGCTTCATGCTGCCCAACCGCTCCGTCAGACCTGGGTCGAGGTCGGCGTAGGCCAGTTCGCACATTGATGTCTCCAGTTTCAACACTGTGAGCATCTGCCCCAACTCGTCATGGACTTCCCGGGCAATCCGCGCCTTTTCTTCCTCGCGCACGCTTTCCAGGTGTGCAGCCAGTTCCCGCAGTTGCTCCTGGGAACGGGCCAGTTCCAGCTCGACCTGCTTGCTCTGGGTGATGTCCCAGACGATACCGTCCCAGACCACCCGGCCACCGCTGAGTTTGCGGGCACTGGCCTTGATGTCTGCCCAGCGCTGTTCGCCCTGGCGGGTGAGGATGCGCCCCTGCCAGGACCAGTCGCTGTCGCTGGCCAGCGCCTGATCCTGGACACGGTGATAGTCGGCGCGGTCGGCGCTGTGGACCAGGCTGCGCAGGCCCATGTCCGGGTGCTGGATTTCTGCCGGCGCGTAGCCGACCAGCGCCTCGCTGCCTTCACTGATGTAGGGAAATTCCAATTCGTCGATGCCGGGATCGCGCTCCAGGCGGAACACCAGCCCCGGCACGTTGGCGGCGATACCCTTGAGCCGTGCCTCGCTTTCGCGCTGCGCGGCTTCGGCACGGCGGCGTTCGGTCACGTCGGTGAGGAACACCACCAGGTACTCGGCATCACGAAAGCGCAGGAAGCTCAGCGACATGTCCACCGGCAGCAAGCTGCCATCGGCGCGCAGCCAGCGGGTTTCGAAACGCTGGGCGGACTCATCGCTGGCCCGCGCGCGCTTCCACAAGTCCAGCCAGCGGTCCATGTGCAGCTCTGGATCGAAGTCGATCAACGGTCGCTCCGCCATCGCCCCCGGCTGATAGCCGAGCATCGTTTCCACGGCGTGGTTGGCGTAGCGCACATGGCTGTCCCAGTGCACCCAGAGAATGCCCACCGTGCTCTGATCGAGAGAGAACTGGCTGAGGCGCAGTTCCTCTTCGCGGGACAACCGCTGGGCCAGGTCTTCCCGCGCGGTCAGCAGGCTGTGCTCAAGGAAATGCTGCTGGCGGCGCTGCCAAATGATGATGGCCACCCCGCTGAAAAACAGCGCGGCGAACAGCAGCGCGAGGTTTTGCCAGAAACCCGGCGACTCGCTCAACCGCGGGTATTTGGGCTGCAGCCAGCGCGCGTGAAGCTGCTCCAGTTCCTTGGCCGGAATGGCCTGCAGGCCGCGCTCGAGGATGTCCGCCAAGAGCGGCCAGTCGCGCCGCGAGGCAACCCGGAGCAACTGCGGGAAACCGATATCGCCGACCACCGCCAGCTCGCTGAATTCGCTCTCCCGCGACAGCCGGCTCAGTTGCGCCTCATCCACCACCGCGTAGCGCGCCTGCTCGCCGACCACCAGTTGCAGGGCCTGGCGCTCGCCCGGCACGCCTTGCAGGTTGAGATTGGAATAGGTGGCGCGCAGGTAGTCGGCCACGGCGCTGGGCATGCGCACGGCGACCCGTTCGACGTCGCCGATCTTCTCCAGATCCACCGCCACCGCACCGCTGCGCGGACCGACGATCAGCTGCGGCACGCGCATGTACGGATCGCTGAACAACCATAGGCGTAGGCCTGCGGGCGTCTGGGTCAGGCCCGGTGCCAGGTCGACCTCGCCGCCGGCCAGCGCCCGTTCGAGTTCGGCCTGATCGGAGAAATTGCGCCAAGTCAGGTCCAGGCCAAGGCTGCGGGCGAGCATGTTCATCAGCTCGACGTTGACCCCGGACAGCTGCTGCAAACGCCGGTCGAACTGGGCAAAGGGGGCTTGCAGCACCATGCCGACCCGCAGGCTGCGGTGCTGCTCAAGCCACTGCCGTTGCGCCGGGTCCAACTGCACCGTAGTCGGCGCGGGCGCGGCCCAGACGATCAAGGGCAAGCAAAAACAGCCGATAACCCACAGACGGCACAAACGAATCATCTTGAATCTCGTCAATAGAAGGACGGTCGCGAGGCGTGGCCGTTCCGGACAAATACCATTAGGCTGCCGGTATCATTCTGGCCTGGATCGATCAATGTTCTCACTCTATCGCACGACGCTTCCTACGTTATGCCTGACCTTGATACTACCGTGTAGCGTGCTCGCCGAGGATGGCAAAACGCCAGAAACCACGAAGGACGCCGCCGTAGTTCAACGTCAGCCGCTGGCCGAGCGGAGTCAGGAAGACGCGCTGGCGCTGGAACGTCAGGTGCCCAAGGAAGAACAGCAAACCCTGCAAGCCGGCAGCGATAACTTCCTGGCCTTGTGGAAGCCGGCCAATAGCCCTTCTCCCCATGGCGTTCTGGTAATTCTCGCCGGCGCGGGAGAAACCGCCGACTGGCCGAAGACCGTCGGCCCGCTGCGGCGCAAGTTTCCCGATGCCGAGTGGGGCACCCTGAGTCTGTCGCTGCCCGACCTGCTGACCGAAAGCCCGGTTGCCCGCAGCGAAAGTCCCGCACCTGCACCGGAAGCCGCTGACACCAGCAAAGCCGCACCGGCGAAAGACACGCCCGCCGACGCCAACGCCAACATCGCCCAGGCCACCGCGCCGGAAGCTGAAACTCCTGACGCACCTGGTGTAGCGGGCGGCGGTGCAAGCAGTGACAGCACCGACGCCGAACGGATTTTCGCCCGCCTCGACGCCGCCGTGGCCTACGCCCAGCAGCAGAACGCGCGCAGTATTGTCGTGATCGGAAATGGCAGCGGCGCCTACTGGGCGACCCGTTACCTGAGCGAACGCCAGCCAGCCCAGGTGCAGAAACTGGTGCTGGTGGCCGCACAGACACCGCCGAAGGCCGAACACAGCCTGGACAGCCTGACCCCGTCGCTGAAAGTGCCGACCGCCGACTTCTATTACAGCGATCAGGAACAGGCCCGTCAGGCAGCAAGACAACGCCTGCAGGCCAGCAAGCGACTCAAGGACAGCAACTACCGGCAAGTGGCGCTGACCGCGATGCCCGGCAACCGCACTGCAGAGCAGGAGCAATTGTTCAGGCGGATTCGCGGATGGTTGAGCCCGAGTCAGGTGGACTAAAAACCGTGGCGCTTGCGGATGATTGAGTAGGCCTGATGCAGTTCCCGCGTGCGCTCGGTCGCCTCGCGGACCCGCGCCGGGCTGGCGCCGCTGCCCTGCAGCTTGTCCGGATGATGGCGGCTCAGCAGGCGTCGGTAGGCTTGCTTGATCTGGCCGGGCTCGGCCTCCGCCGTCACACCGAGCAAGCGCAACGCCTCGGGATAACTGCCCGCCCCCTCAAGCGCAGCTTTGCGCGGCTCGTAGTCACCCGCCAGCGCCTGCACCTTGGCCGCCGACCAGCCCAGTTGCTGCCCCCAGTTCACCAGCAGCTCCTTCTGTTCGCGCCCGGCACGGCCTTCGGCCCAGGCCATGCGACAACAGGCACGCAATACGCCTTCGGCAGCATGCGGCTGTTCCTTCAGGCGGCGCAGGTGCCCGTCCACTTTTTCGCGCCCGGCCTTGCCGCGATTGAACGCGGCGATGGCCTTCTTGCGGCCGGCGGTGTCCATCTCAAGCCGCTGCATCTCGTGGCGCGCCTGCTGAATATGCCCCTCGAGCACCCGGCCGCCGCTTTTGGCAAGGCGCCCCAGTAGCACGAACAGCACTTCGTCGTCCCGCAGCACCGGACGCCCGCCCAGCTTTTCCCGCAGGTGCGCCCAACTGTGCAATTGCAGTCGGCGGTCCATCGCCTGGCCGAGCAACGCCCCCAGCAACGCGCCAGGAATACTGGCGAGGGCAAAGCCGGCTCCGGCACCAATCACTGTGCTCGGCCACAACATCTCAGCGCTGCTCAGCGAGCAGGTGCTCGACTTCGGCAAGACGCTCCAGCGTCCCGACATCCACCCAGTGCCCACGGAAATGCTCGCCGCTGACCTGGCCGGAAGCCATGGCGTGACGCAGCAGTGGAGCCAATTTGAAAGCGCCCGCCTGGCAACCGGCAAACAGCGCCGGATGGATCACGGCGATACCGCTGTAGGTCAAGGTATCGCTGGCACCCTCACCGTCGCGCACTTCTCCGGCATCCAGGCGGAAATCGCCGGCGCCGTGATGCCCGGGATTGTCCACCAGCACCAGATGCGCCTGCCCTTGCAGCGGCTGGCGCAGGCGGGTGAAGTCGTAGTCGGTCCAGATATCACCGTTGACCAGCACGAACGGCTCGTCACCCAGCAGCGGCAAGGCCTTGAAGATCCCACCACCGGTTTCCAGCGGCTCGCCCTCGGCGGAGAAGCGGATGCTCAGCCCCCACCGCGAACCATCGCCGAGGTGGTCCTCGATCTGCTGGCCGAGCCAGGCATGGTTGATGACGACTTCGGTGAATCCTGCCGCCGCCAGCGCGCGCAGGTGATATTCGATCAACGGCACGCCCGCCACCGGCACCAGCGGCTTTGGCGTGTGCAGGGTCAGCGGGCGCATCCGTTCGCCCTTGCCGGCCGCGAGGATCATCGCCTTCATGGACGCGCCTCCGCAGCCGCGCGAAGACTGACGATCAATTCGCCCAGTTCGGCCAACTCCGGCCGCCGGGAAATCACTTCATCTATATAGGCAAAGAAACGCGGCACGTCGGCGAGGTAACGCGGCTTGCCGTCGCGGTGGCAGATACGGGCGAAGATCCCGATCACTTTCAGATGGCGCTGCACGCCCATCAGGTCGCTGGCGCGATGGAAGTCCTCGAAATCCGCCTGCACCGGGATGCCTTCGGCCTGGGCACGTTGCCAGTAGTCGCGCAGCCAGCCGAGCACCTGCGGCTGCGGCCAACTGAGGAAGGCGTCCTTGAACAGGCAGGTGATGTCATAGGTGACCGGACCGTAGACGGCGTCCTGGAAGTCCAGTACGCCGGGGTTCGGCACACTGCGCATCAGGTTGCGCGGCATATAGTCGCGATGTACCAGGACCTTTGGCTGGGCCAAAGCACTGTCGATCAGCAGGCTGCTGATGCGCTGCCAGGCTGCGGCCTGCTGCTCATCGAGGGTCACGTTGAGCTCGCGGCCGACATACCACTCGGGGAACAACTCAAGCTCGCGGCGCAGCAGCGCCACATCGTAGCTCGGCAGCGGAGCGTCCATGGGCAGGTGCTGGAAGGCGAGCAGTGCGTCGATCGCGTCGTGGAACAAGGCGTCGGCATTGCCGGTGTCGATCACATCGAGGTAGGTCTGGTTGCCCAGGTCGCTCAGCAAAAGGAAGCCGCGCTCCAGGTCTTCACCATGAATAACCGGCACATTGACATTGGCACTGGCCAGCAGGCGGGCGATATCGACGAAAGGACGGCAGTTCTCCTGGGGCGGCGGTGCGTCCATCACGATGAAGCTGCGGCCATCGGCCTGCCAGCGGAAGTAGCGGCGGAAACTCGCATCGCTGCTGGCGGCCGTCAGGCTGCCGGCGGGAACCGGACCCCAGCCCTGCTGTTGGAAAAGACGTGCAAGTTGCTCATCGAGCCAGACGTTGAGGTGCTGCAGACGTACATCGTGATCGGGCATTACAAGGGTCTCCAACGGCCCAGGGCTCTGGAAAAATGTATTCGAACGAAGGCCAGGCAAGGCCAAAACAGGCAACGAAGGCCGCGGGCGCGCCCGACTTTACCGGTTGTAGAGGGGCATTCCGAGCGCATTTACAACGCAACGCAAGCGAGCCGGGACGCATTTCGTAGAGAGCCTAGCCGCCAAGCGGGTCATGCTTTATTATCCAGCATCTTTTTCAGACCATCGAGAGGCGTGCGGCCCCACACGCGGGCAGATGGCACGCAGGAAGCCCGGACTAATAAGATGGCATTGAAATCCCCCGCGTTTCGTAGAAAATTCCCGTTGCTGGTCACCGGCGGTTTGCTGGCACTGCAACCCCTGGCCACGTCGTACGTGGTGGCCGCCGAGCAGTTCGACTGCCAAGTTTCCGCTTCCGGTAGCTGGGACTGCAAGCCCAAGACCAGCGTGAACGCCCTTCCGCCGCGCCCGGTGCACGACGGTGCGGCCGTCAGTTCGGCCAATGCCACGCCAGAGCAGGTCGCCGTAGGCACTGCCGAAGCGAAAGGCACCGGCACCGCGCTGGTGACCGAGAGCAAAGGTCGTGGACTGAAGTCCCGCAGCGCCGACTACAGTCACCTGGACTGGGTTCCACGCGACAAGCTGACCGCGGCGCAACTCGCCGAGACCGGTCCATATTGCTCCGGTGCCTATATCGAACCCACCCGTCCGGGCATGAACGACAGCACGCCTAAAGACGAGTCGCCAACCTTCATTGGCGCCAAGGTTTCCCGCTACCAACAGGAACAGCAGATCGCCACCCTCGCGGGTGATGTGGTCATGCGCCAGGGCAGCATGCAGGTCGAGGCCGACGAGGCCAACCTGTATCAGGCGGAGAACCGCGGCGAGCTGAGCGGCAACGTGAAGATTCGCGACAACGGTTCGCTGGTGGTGGGCGACCACGCCGACATCCAGCTCGATACCGGTGAAGCCAAGGTCGACAACGCCGAATACGTGATGCACAAATCGCGCATCCGCGGTAACGCGCTGTACGCCAAGCGTGCCGAGAACGCCATCATTCGCCTCAAGGACGGTACCTATACCACCTGTGAGCCGAACAGCAACGCCTGGCAGCTCCGGGGTAACAACATCACCCTTAACCCGGCTACCGGTTTCGGTACCGCGACCAACGTCACCCTGCGGGTCAAAGATATTCCGGTGCTCTACACCCCATATATCTACTTCCCGATCGACGATCGTCGCCAGTCCGGCTTCCTGCCACCGTCCTTCAGCACCAGCAGCGATACCGGCTTCATGCTGGTCACGCCGTACTATTTCAACCTGGCGCCGAACTACGACGCCACCTTGTACCCACGCTACATGGCCAAGCGCGGCTTGCTGATGGAAGGCGAATTCCGCTACCTGACCAAGTCCAGCGAGGGGCAGTTTGGGGGGGCGTGGTTGAATGATCAGGACGACGACCGTAAGAAGCAGACCGACTACAAAGACCAGCGCTGGATGGTCAACTGGCAGCACAAGGGCGGCCTCGACGAACGCCTGATGGCGGAAGTCGACTACACCGACATCAGCGACCCGTTCTATTTCCAGGATCTGGAAACTGATCAGGTCGGCGTCGAGAGTCCCGATTTCCTCAACCAGCAAGGCAAGCTGACCTATCGAGGAGACAGCTATACCGCCGGGTTCAATGTCCAGGCGTACGAGCTAGCAACCATTTCCCAGATCACACCGTATGACCGACTGCCGCAGCTCACCTTCGACGGTATGCTGCCCCACCACCCGGGAGGGCTGAACTTCGCTTATCAGACAGAAGCAGTTCGATTCGAACGAAATCTGAAAAATGATCTGGTGCGTGACAAAAATGGCAATCTGGACACAAGTGTAGGGACCACACCTGGCCAGCGGCTTGACCAGAACGTTAGTGGGCTAGCACGGGCCAATGGTACCCGCTTCAACCTTAGCCCTACTATCAGTCTGCCCCTTAGCGCAAACTACGGTTTCCTGACCCCATCGCTTAAGTACATGTATACCAAGTACGACCTGGACTTGGACCAGCGTGGCAAAAGCACCCTGCTTGCTGATGAAACGTTCAACAGCTCTCAAGACCGTAGCGTGCCGATATTCAGTGTGGATAGCGGTCTATTCTTCGACCGTCAGACCCAGTGGTTTGGTAAGAACTTCAATCAGACGCTCGAGCCGCGCCTGTACTACTTGTATGTTCCGTACAAAGATCAGACTGATATCCCGATCTTCGATACCAGTGAGTCGTTGTTCAATTATACCTCGCTGTTCCGTGACAACCGCTTCAGCGGTAGTGACCGAATTGGTGACGAGAACAAACTGTCGCTGGGCGTGACCAATCGCTGGATCGAGGAAAACGGCTTCGAACGCCAACGCTTCAGCATTGGCCAAGCACTGTACTTCAAAGATCGCAAAGTACAGCTGCCAGGAATCGATTACCGTACCAGAGCCGACGCACAGTCGGATGTATCGCCTTACGCACTGGAATACGAGTACCGCTTCAATCGCGACTGGCGCTTCAACTCCGACTTCAACTGGGATCCGGACAGCCGCAACACCCGCTCGGGTAGCGCAATGTTCCACTACCAACCTGAAGGCAACTTGAACAAGGTCGTAAACCTTGGTTACCGCTACCGTAACGATACCGTCAGCTACAACAGCGCTACCGGTCGCTGGCAGGTAGGCGGCGGCGACTATGGGTCTCCAGGTGACGCGAGCTACGTCAAGGACTACTACAAGATCCAGCAACATGACTTCTCCGTCATGTGGCCGATCGTTCCACAGTGGACCGCCATTGCTCGCTGGCAGCACGATTACAACCGCAACCGCACGCTGGAAGCCTTCGGTGGTTTCGAATACGACAACTGCTGCTGGAAACTGCGTCTGATCAACCGCTACTGGGTTGATTACGATGACTTCAGCCAGGCTACTCCGCAAAACGAAAAAGGCGACCACGGCGTCTTCCTGCAGATCGTGCTGAAAGGCCTCGGTGGTGTAGTGGGCAACAAGGTTGAGTCGTTCCTCGATCAAGGCATTCAAGGTTACCGTACACGTGAAGACCAAGCTTATTGATTGTCTGCGCCCGCTAGTGCTGGGCGCCGTGATGTTGAGCAGCACCGCGCACGCCGCGGTGCAGACCCTGGACAAGATCGTCGCCATCGTCGACAACGATGTGGTCATGCAGAGCCAACTGGACCAGCGCGTCCACGAAGTCCAGCAGACCATCGCCAAGCGGGGCGGCGCGGTGCCGCCTACCAGCGTGCTCGACCAGCAGGTACTGGAACGTCTGATCGTCGAAAACCTGCAACTGCAGATCGGCGAACGCTCCGGTATCCGCATCACCGATGAAGAACTCAACCAGGCCATCGGCACCATTGCACAGCGCAACAACATGAGCCTGGAGCAGTTCCGTGCTGCCCTGGCCCATGACGGGCTGTCCTTTGATGACGCCCGCGAGCAGGTCCGTCGCGAGATGATCATCAGCCGCGTACGCCAGCGCCGGGTTGCCGAGCGCATCCAGGTGTCCGAGCAGGAAGTGAAGAACTTCCTTGCCTCGGATCTGGGCAAGGTGCAGCTGTCGGAAGAATACCGTCTGGCCAACATCCTGATCCCGACCCCGGAAAGCGCCAGTTCCAACGCGATCCAGGCCGCTGCCCGTCAGGCCGGCGAGATCTATCAGCAGCTCAAGCAAGGCGCCGACTTCGCCCAGCTGGCAATCGCCCGCTCGGCTAGCGAAACCGCGCTGGAAGGCGGCGAGATGGGCTGGCGCAAAGCGGCCCAGTTGCCACCTCCATTCGACAAGATGCTCGGATCCATGGCAGTTGGTGACGTCACCGAGCCGATCCGTACGCCAGGCGGCTTCATCATCCTGAAACTGCAGGAAAAGCGCGGCGGCCAAACCCAGCTGCGTGATGAAGTCCATGTACGCCACATCCTGATCAAGCCAAGCGAAATCCGCAGCGAAGCCGAGACCAAGGTCCTGGCCCAGCGCCTGTACGATCGCATCCAGGCGGGTGAAGACTTTGCCGAACTGGCGAAGAGCTTCTCGGAAGACCCGGGCTCGGCGCTCAACGGCGGCGACCTCAACTGGATCGACCCGAACGCCCTGGTACCCGAGTTCCGCGAAGTCATGGCCCACGCCCAGCAAGGCGTAGTGTCCAAGCCGTTCCAGACCCAATATGGCTGGCACGTACTGGAAGTCCTTGGCCGTCGCGCCACTGACAGCACTGCCCAGGCCCGCGAGCAACAAGCCATGACCGTACTGCGCAACCGCAAGTACGACGAAGAGCTGCAAAGCTGGCTGCGTCAGATCCGCGACGAAGCCTACGTCGAGATCAAGCTTCCTGGCGCCGAACAGGCAGCCCAGTGAAACCTCAGCGCTTCGCCATCACACCCGGCGAGCCGGCCGGCATAGGTCCTGACCTTTGCCTGCTGCTCGCCTCGCAAGCCCAGCCTTATCCCCTGATTGCCATCACCAGCCGTGACCTGCTCGCCGAGCGGGCCACGCAACTGGGTGTGGCTGTCGAACTGCTGCCAGTCAGCCCCGCTGCCTTCCCCGATCAGCCCGCCAAAGCCGGCAGCCTGTACGTTTGGGATACGCCACTGGCGAACAAGGCAGTCGCGGGCACGCTGGACAAGGCCAACGCCGCCTTCGTCCTGGAAACCCTGACCCGCGCCGGGCAGGGCTGCCTGGACGGGCACTTCGCCGGCATGATCACCGCCCCGGTACACAAGGGCGTGATCAACGAGAGCGGCATCGCTTTCTCCGGACACACCGAATTCCTCGCCGAGCTGACCAACACCGCCCAGGTCGTCATGATGCTCGCCACCCGAGGCCTGCGCGTTGCCCTGGTGACAACCCATCTGCCCCTGCGCGATGTGGCCGACGCCATCACTGTCGAACGCCTCGAGCGGGTCACGCGGATCCTGCATGCCGACCTGCAACAGAAGTTCGGTATCGCCGCTCCGCGCATCCTGGTCTGCGGACTCAACCCGCATGCCGGCGAAGGTGGCCATCTGGGTCGCGAGGAAATCGACATCATCGAGCCCACGCTGGAACGCCTGCGTGGCGAAGGCATGGACCTGCGCGGTCCGCTGCCCGCCGACACACTGTTTACCCCCAAATATCTGGAGCACTGCGATGCAGTGCTGGCGATGTACCACGACCAAGGCCTGCCCGTGCTCAAGTTCAAGGGCTTTGGCGCCGCACTGAATGTCACCCTCGGCCTGCCGATCATCCGCACTTCGGTGGATCACGGTACCGCTCTGGACCTTGCCGGTACCGGCAAGATCGACACAGGCAGCCTGCAGGTCGCACTGGAAACCGCCTACCAGATGGCCGAGACCCGACTATGACTGAGCAATACCAACACCGGGCGCGCAAGCGCTTCGGTCAGAATTTCCTGCACGACGCTGGCGTGATCGATCGCATTCTGCGCGCCATCAATGCCAAGGCCGGCGAACACATCCTGGAGATCGGCCCTGGCCAGGGCGCCCTGACCGAAGGCGTGCTGAGCAGCGGCGCGCAACTGGACGTGGTGGAGCTGGACAAGGACCTGGTGCCGATCCTCAACCAGCAATTTGCCGACCGCAGCAACTTCCGCCTGCACCAGGGCGACGCGCTGAAGTTCGACTTCACCACACTCGACGCCGAACCACGCGCCCTGCGGGTGGTCGGTAACCTGCCGTACAACATCTCCACCCCGCTGATCTTCCACCTGCTGAACAACGCCGGCCTGATCCGCGACATGCACTTCATGCTGCAGAAAGAAGTAGTCGAGCGCCTGGCCGCAGGCCCTGGCGGCGGCGACTGGGGACGCCTGTCGATCATGGTGCAGTACCACTGCCGGGTCGAGCACCTGTTCAACGTCGGCCCGGGCGCATTCAATCCGCCACCGAAAGTCGACTCCGCGATCGTACGCCTGGTGCCTCACGAAACCCTGCCTCATCCGGCCAAGGACCACCGGCTGCTGGAGCGCGTCGTTCGCGAAGCCTTCAACCAGCGCCGCAAGACCTTGCGCAACACCTTGAAGGCCCTGCTCAGCAGCGATGCCATCGAAGCCGCCGGTGTCGACGGCAGCCTGCGTCCCGAGCAGCTCGACCTGGCCGCGTTTGTCCGTCTGGCGGACAAGCTGGCCGAGCAAGCGCCGGCCAATTAATACAAGCCCGGCCAGCTTCCTTCCGAAGCTGGCCGGCGCACCGGCCAATGGCCTAGACTGACTCCTTCGCAACATCCGCTTGTATTGAAGGCCCCTCGCATGTCCGAACCGCGCTATCAGGTCGACGTCAGCGTCGTCACCCGCTTCCTCCCGGAACAGTCCAACCCCGAGAACGAGCAGTTTGCGTTCGCCTATACCATCACGGTGAGCAACAACGGCGCCCTGGCGGCCAAGCTGATCTCCCGTCACTGGGTCATCACCCATGGCAGCGGCAAGGTGGAAGAGATTCGCGGAGACGGCGTGGTGGGGCAGCAGCCACTGATCGCACCGGGCCAGAGCCACACCTACAGCAGCGGTGCGGTGCTGTCCGCCAAGGTCGGCACCATGCAAGGTAGCTACCAGATGTTCGCCGAAGACGGCGTGCGCTTCGAAGCGGTGATCGCGCCGTTCCGCCTTGCCGTTCCCGGGGCCCTGCACTGATGGCGACGTATGCCGTCGGCGATCTGCAGGGTTGCCTGGAGCCGCTCAAGTGCCTGCTCGAACGGGTCAACTTCAACCCCGCCGTCGATCGTCTGTGGCTGGTGGGCGATCTGGTCAACCGCGGCCCGCAGTCCCTGGAAACCTTGCGCTTCCTCTATGGGATGCGCGACTCGCTGGTCTGCGTGCTGGGTAACCACGACCTGCACCTGCTGGCGGCCTGGCACAACATTGAGCGACTGAAAAAGAGCGATACCCTGCGCGAAGTGCTCGACGCACCGGACGCACCGGAGCTGATGGACTGGCTGCGCCAGCAGAAGCTGCTGCATTTCGACGAAGCCCGCGGCACGGTGATGGTTCACGCCGGCATTCCACCGCAGTGGACCCTGGCCAAGGCCCTGGCCCTGGCCGCCGAGGTCGAAGAGGTATTGCGCGACGACAACCGCCTCAAGCCTTACCTGGACGGCATGTACGGTAACGAACCGGCCAAGTGGAACAAGGACCTGACCGGCGTCACCCGCCTGCGCGTCATCACCAACTACTTCACCCGCATGCGCTTCTGCACCGTGGACGGCAAGCTCGACCTCAAGGGCAAGGAAGGCGCCGACACCGCCCCGCCCGGCTACAAGCCCTGGTTCGCCCACAAGGACCGCCGCTCGCGGCACGTGAAGATCATCTTCGGCCACTGGGCGGCCCTTGAAGGCCGCTGCAATGCGCCTGGGGTCTTCGCCCTGGACACCGGCTGCGTGTGGGGCGGCGCCATGACCCTGATGAATGTCGACAGCGGCGAAATCCAGCGCTGCGACTGCAAGCCCAAAGGCCCCTCGGCCCCACCTGCCACGCCCCACACAAACGGCTAGAATGGCCCGTCACTGTTGAAGGAAACCGCCCCATGAGCGAATTCAAACGCATCCCTCCCGAGCAGGCCCAGGCGCTGCGTGAACAAGGTGCGGTCGTGGTCGACATTCGCGACCCTCAAAGCTACGCCACTGGCCACATCGCAGGCTCCCGTCACCTGGACAACCAGTCGGTTGCCGACTTCATCCGCAACGCCGACCTGGACGCCCCCACCGTGGTGGTCTGCTACCACGGCAACTCGAGCCAGAACGCGGCGGCGTACCTGGCTGGCCAGGGCTTCTCGGAGGTCTACAGCCTCGACGGCGGTTTCGAGTTGTGGCGCGGCATCTACCCGGCGGAAACCAGCCAAGGGACGTCCGAATAATTTTTTAAATTCCCCGCAGCCCGCGTCCCGTGCGGGCTCGCGCCCGACCAGACGAACGGTCATGGCGAACTTATCGCCCTTCCGTCCTTGACCTCCCGGATTCCGAACTATCCTTAAGCCCAGGCCATCCAAAAAGGGGAGAGCCGGTACACCGGCGTGCGGGTCATCGGTAGCGATTTCAAGGTGTTCTGGGGGGTATACAGCAATCGTCCATCCCGATTGCATGCCAGCATCAGCTGACTGATCCGGCGTCGGCTCCACGTATCGAGCGAGGTGACGTCATGAGTATTTTTAGCCACTTCCAACAACGCTTCGAGTCCACCCGTCAGGAAGAGCTCTCGCTGCAGGAGTATCTAGAGCTCTGCAAGAACGACCGCAGCGCATACGCCTCGGCGGCTGAGCGCCTGCTCATGGCCATCGGGGAGCCGGAACTGGTCGACACCTCGAACAACTCCAGGTTGTCGCGAATCTTCTCCAACAAGGTCATCCGGCGTTATCCGGCCTTCGAGGATTTCCATGGCATGGAGGAATGCATCGATCAGATCGTTTCCTACTTCCGCCATGCCGCACAGGGTCTGGAAGAGAAGAAACAGATCCTTTACCTGCTCGGCCCGGTAGGTGGCGGTAAATCGTCCCTGGCGGAAAAACTCAAGCAACTGATCGAGAAGGTGCCCTTCTACGCCATCAAGGGCTCGCCAGTTTTCGAGTCACCACTGGGGCTGTTCAATGCCACCGAGGATGGCGCGATTCTGGAAGAAGACTTCGGCATCCCGCGTCGCTACCTGAGCACCATCATGTCGCCTTGGGCGACCAAACGCCTGGCCGAATTCGGCGGCGATATCAGCCAATTCAAGGTGGTCAAGCTCTACCCTTCGATCCTCAACCAGATCGCCGTGGCCAAGACCGAGCCGGGCGACGAGAACAACCAGGACATCTCGGCCCTCGTGGGCAAGGTGGATATCCGCAAGCTCGAGGAATTCCCGCAGAACGACGCCGATGCCTACAGCTATTCGGGCGCGCTGTGCCGGGCCAACCAGGGCCTGATGGAATTCGTCGAGATGTTCAAGGCGCCGATCAAGGTCCTGCACCCGCTGCTGACCGCGACCCAGGAAGGCAACTACAACAGTACCGAAGGCCTGGGGGCGATCCCTTACTCCGGGATCCTGCTGGCCCACTCCAACGAATCGGAATGGCACAGCTTCCGCAACAACAAGAACAACGAGGCGTTCATCGACCGGATCTACATCGTCAAGGTGCCGTATTGCCTGCGCGTCAGCGACGAGATCAAGATCTACGACAAACTTCTCTTCAACAGCTCCCTGGCCAAGGCGCACTGCGCGCCCGACACCCTGAAAATGCTGGCCCAGTTCACCGTTCTCTCGCGCCTCAAAGAGCCGGAAAACTCGAACATCTATTCGAAAATGCGCGTCTATGACGGTGAAAACCTCAAGGACACCGATCCAAAGGCCAAGTCGATCCAGGAGTACCGCGACAGCGCTGGCGTGGACGAAGGCATGAACGGCCTGTCGACCCGCTTCGCCTTCAAGATCCTGTCGAAGGTGTTCAACTTCGACCCTCATGAAGTGGCGGCCAACCCGGTTCACCTGCTGTACGTGCTGGAACAACAGATTGAGCAGGAGCAATTCCCCGCCGAAGTGCGCGAACGCTACCTGCGCTTCCTGAAGGAATACCTGGCGCCGCGCTACATCGAGTTCATCGGCAAGGAAATCCAGACCGCTTACCTGGAGTCTTACAGCGAATACGGCCAGAACATCTTCGACCGCTATGTGCTGTACGCGGACTTCTGGATTCAGGATCAGGAATACCGCGATCCAGAAACCGGCGAGATCCTCAACCGCATCGCCCTCAACGAAGAACTGGAGAAAATCGAGAAGCCGGCCGGCATCAGCAATCCGAAGGATTTCCGCAACGAGATCGTCAACTTCGTGCTGCGCGCCCGGGCCAACAACAACGGCAAGAACCCGACCTGGCTCAGCTACGAAAAACTGCGGGTGGTCATCGAGAAGAAAATGTTCTCCAACACCGAGGACCTTCTGCCCGTCATCAGCTTCAACGCCAAGGCCAGCAAAGAGGATCAACAGAAACACAACGACTTCGTTACGCGGATGGTGGAGCGCGGCTACACGGACAAACAGGTTCGCCTGCTCTCGGAATGGTACCTGCGGGTCAGAAAATCCCAGTAAAAGCTGCAAGCAGTAGGCCACAAGCCACGAGCTGGTCGCGGGTGCCCAAGGCACACCGCGCAGCTCATGGTGGCGGCGGATGCTTTTACTTGCAGCGCGTAGCTTGACGCTTGCGGCTGCATTACCGGAGGGGCCCATGAGCTATGTAATCGACCGACGCCTGAACGGCAAGAACAAGAGCACGGTCAACCGCCAGCGCTTTCTGCGGCGTTACCGTGACCACATCAAGAAAGCCGTCGAGGAAGCCGTAAGCCGCCGCTCCATTACCGATATGGAACACGGCGAGCAGATCAGCATTCCCGGACGCGATATCGACGAACCTGTTCTTCACCACGGACGTGGTGGCAAACAGACCGTGGTTCATCCTGGCAACAAGGAATTCACTGCTGGCGAGCACATTCCGCGCCCACAAGGCGGCGGGGGCGGCGGCGGCCGTGGCAAGGCGGGCAATTCCGGCGAAGGCATGGATGAGTTCGTTTTCCAGATCACCCAGGAAGAGTTCCTCGAATTCATGTTCGAAGACCTGGAACTGCCCAACCTGGTCAAACGCCACCTGACCGGCACCGACACCTTCAAGACCGTACGCGCCGGCATCAGCAACGAAGGCAACCCGTCGCGCATCAATATCATCCGCACCCTGCGTTCGGCCCATGCCCGGCGCATCGCCTTGTCCGGCAGCAGCCGCGCGCGCCTGCGCGAGGTACGGGAAGAGCTGGAACGGCTGAAACGCGAAGAACCCGACAATTTCGGCGACATTCAGGAAATCGAAGCGGAAATCGAGCGCCTGAGCGCCCGTATCCACCGCATCCCCTTCCTTGACACGTTCGACCTCAAGTACAACCTGCTGGTCAAACACCCGAACCCGAGCTCCAAAGCCGTGATGTTCTGCCTCATGGACGTTTCCGGCTCCATGACCCAGGCCACCAAGGACATCGCCAAGCGCTTCTTCATCCTGCTGTACCTGTTCCTGAAGCGGAATTACGACCGCATCGAAGTGGTATTCATCCGCCATCACACCAGCGCCCGCGAAGTGGACGAAGAAGAGTTTTTCTATTCACGCGAAACCGGCGGCACCATCGTCTCCAGCGCGCTGAAATTGATGCAGGAAATCATGGCCGAACGCTATTCGGCCAGCGAGTGGAACATCTACGCCGCCCAGGCTTCGGACGGTGACAACTGGAACGACGATTCGCCCATCTGCCGGGAGATCCTCAGCAAGCAGATCATGCCGTTCGTGCAGTACTACACTTACGTCGAAATCACGCCCCGCGAACATCAGGCCCTCTGGTACGAATACGAACGTATCGGCGAAGCCTTTGCTGACACGTTCGCCCAGCAACAGTTGGTGTCGGCCGGCGATATCTATCCGGTCTTCCGTGAACTCTTCCAGCGCAGGTTAGTGACATGACCGCCAGAGAGCAGAAACGCCATCCCATTTCCACCGGGTCCGAGTGGACGTTCGAGCTCATCCAGGCTTATGACCGCGAGATCAGCCGCCTGGCAGAGCGCTACGCCCTGGACACTTATCCCAACCAGATCGAAGTGATCACCGCCGAGCAGATGATGGACGCCTACGCCTCGGTGGGCATGCCGCTGGGTTATCACCACTGGTCCTACGGCAAGCACTTCCTGAGCACGGAAAAATCCTATAGCCGCGGTCAAATGGGCCTGGCCTACGAGATCGTGATCAACTCCGACCCCTGCATCGCCTACCTGATGGAGGAAAACACCATCTGCATGCAGGCCCTGGTGGTGGCTCACGCCTGCTACGGGCACAACAGCTTCTTCAAGGGCAACTACCTGTTCCGCACCTGGACCGACGCCAGTTCGATCATCGATTACCTGGTGTTCGCCAAGCAGTACATCACCCAGTGCGAGGAGCGCCACGGCATCGACGCCGTGGAAGACCTGCTGGACTCCTGCCACGCCCTGATGAACTACGGCGTCGACCGCTACAAACGGCCCTACCCGATTTCCGCCGAAGAAGAGCGACGTCGGCAGAAAGACCGCGAAGAACACCTGCAGAAGCAGATCAACGACCTGTGGCGCACCATCCCTAAAGGAGCTGACAAGTCCAGCGACAAGGACGCCGGTCGCTTCCCTGCCGAGCCCCAGGAGAACATTCTCTACTTCATCGAGAAACATGCGCCGCTGCTGGAGCCCTGGCAGCGTGAGATCGTGCGCATCGTGCGCAAGATCGCCCAGTATTTCTATCCACAGCGTCAAACCCAGGTAATGAACGAAGGCTGGGCAACCTTCTGGCACTACACGCTGATGAACGACCTGTACGACGAAGGCCTGGTCACTGACGGTTTCATGATGGAATTCCTCCAGTCCCACACCAGTGTGGTGTTCCAGCCCGGCTTCGACAGCCCCTACTACAGCGGCATCAACCCTTATGCGCTGGGGTTTGCCATGTACACCGACATTCGCCGCATCTGCGAGCACCCAACCGAAGAGGACCGCCGCTGGTTCCCCGACATCGCCGGCAGCGACTGGCTGTCCGCCATCAAGTTCGCCATGAGCAGCTTCAAGGACGAGAGCTTCATCCTGCAGTACCTCTCGCCTAAGGTCATTCGTGATCTGAAACTGTTCAGCATCATGGATGACGATCAGCGCGACGACCTGCTGGTCCCGGCAATCCATGACGAGAGCGGTTACCGCGTCATTCGCGAAACCCTGGCGGCCCAGTACAACCTCGGCAACCGCGAACCCAACGTGCAGATCTGGAGCATCGACCGCCGCGGCGATCGCTCGCTCACCCTGCGCCACCAACAACACGACCGCAAACCACTGGGCGACTCCACCGAAGAAGTCCTCAAGCACCTGCACCGTCTCTGGGGCTTCGATATTCACCTCGAAACCCTGCAGGGCGAGCAGATCATGAAAACCCATCATGTTCCGCCACGGGGGGAGCACTCAGACGGTGACCACGGTCGCCTCGATCTCGCCGTCGTCCACCTGTAACCCAGGCAGCCTCCGTGATGTCACACAGGTTATCCTGTGGGGCATCTACGGAGGTTTTTCATGCAGATTTACAAAGTCGGCGGCGCCGTGCGCGACCGCCTGCTCGGCAGGCCGGTCACCGACAACGACTGGGTGGTGGTTGGCGCCACGGTCGAACAGATGCAGGCCCAGGGCTTTCGCCCGGTAGGCAGCGATTTCCCGGTGTTCCTGCACCCCAAGAGCGGCGAGGAATATGCCCTCGCCCGCACCGAGCGCAAGAGTGGCGTTGGCTACGGCGGCTTTACGTTCCATGCCAGTCCGGAGGTCACCCTTGAGCAGGACCTGATCCGCCGCGACCTCACCATCAACGCCATGGCCGAAGACAGCGACGGTAATCTGACCGATCCCTACAACGGCCAGAAAGACCTAGAAGACCGCATTCTCCGCCATGTTTCCCCCGCGTTCGCCGAAGATCCTTTGCGAGTCCTGCGCGTGGCCCGCTTCGCCGCGCGCTTCGCCGGGCTCGGTTTCACGGTGGCCCCTGAAACCCTGGAACTGATGCGTCAGTTGAGCGAATCAGGTGAATTGCAGGCCCTCACCGCAGAACGCAGCTGGAAAGAAATTTCCCGCGCAATGATGGAAGACGCCCCCCAGGTATTCATTCAGGTCCTGCGCGACTGCGGCGCACTCAAGCAACTGATGCCCGAGCTGGACGCCCTGTTCGGCGTGCCCCAGCCGGCCGCCCATCACCCGGAAATCGATACCGGCGCCCATACGCTTGCGGTGCTGGAACAAGCCGCGCGGCATGAGCATCCACTGACCGTGCGCTGGGCCTGCCTGCTCCACGACCTGGGCAAGGGCACCACGCCGGAAGCCGAATGGCCCCGACATATCGCCCATGAACATCGCGGCCTGAAATTGATCGAAGCGGTCAACCAGCGCTTCAAGGCACCGCGCGACTGCCAGGAGCTAGCGCTGCTGGTAGGCGAGTTCCACACCCACGGCCATCGCGCCCTGGAACTGAAGCCCTCGACCTTGCTGGAGCTGCTGCAACGTTTCGACGTGTATCGGCGCCCACAGCGGTTCGAAGAATTTATTGCCGCTTGCGAAATGGATGCGCGGGGTCGGCTGGGGCTGGAGGATCGTGCTTATCCACAGGCGGAATATCTGCGCGGCGCGGCTGCGGCGGCGAGAGAAGTGGCCGTGCAGCCGTTGGTGCAGCAGGGCTACACCGGGCAGGCACTGGGCGAAGCACTGAAGAAAGCGCGTCTGAATGCGCTGAAAGCCTACAAGGAAAACGCCGCGAACTGAGTTCGCGGCGCTCGATCAGAGCCCTTGCGGAGTCAACTGCCGGTCGCTCCAGAGGAACGGCACGGGGGCGAGGACCTGGTCGATCTGCGCCTCGCTCCATAGCTGCGCCATGGTCTTGCCGGTGCCCGGATGCAGCAGCGTCGGCGCTATCAGTGATAGCGGCCACAGAACGAAAGCGTTTTTCAGAATTTCGGCACGGGGCAGGATCAGGCCGTCGAAGTTGCCGTGAAGGTCGCCGTACATCAGCACATCGATGTCCAGCGGCAGCCCTTTGCGCTCCGGCGCATAGCGGCCGTTGTCGGCCTCGATGAACTTGAGCCGGCGATCCAGTTCGATCAGCGGCAGATCGGTCAGGCCGCTCACCACCAGATTGAAAAACGGCCCGCTCTTGATGCCCACCGCCTGACTTTCGAAGACGGCGGAACACTCCATCTGCTGGAGAAAAACGGCCAGTGCGTCGAGGCCGGCAGTGAGGTGCCGTTCGCGCTCGACATTACTGCCGAGGCCCAGGTAGACCCGTATCAGAGGCATCCGCGCTCGATCTCCACACCAACTCCCGAAGCCGCAGGCACTGCGCCGGGCTTGGTCAGCTTCAAGTGCAGCCATGGAATGTTGAACTCGGCCATCAGCACCTGGGCCAGACGCTCGGCGAAGGTTTCCACCAACTGGAACTGCGTCTGCTCGGCGAATGCCTGGATTCGCGCCGAGACGCTGGCATAGTCCAGGGCGAGGGTGAGGTCGTCTCCCGCTGCCGCCGGGCGATTATCCCAGGCGAACCGCAGGTCCAGCCGCAGGCACTGGCGAATGCCACGTTCCCAGTCGTAGGCACCGATCACGGTGTCGACTTCCAGCCCCTCGATGAACACTCTGTCCAAGCACTTCTCTCCACAGCACGACAAGGGCGACTTGCGCCGTTAGAATCAGGGCGTCCTCGCCCGGAATAGTTAGCATGTTTTGGTTACTGGCGTTATTCGCCTACCTGCTCGGCTCTCTGTCCTTCGCCATCGTCCTCAGCCGCCTGAGCGGTAGCCCGGACCCGCGCCTGAGCGGTTCAGGCAATGCCGGCGCCACCAACATGTTGCGTCTGGCAGGGCGGAAACTGGCGATCCTGACCCTGCTTGGCGACCTGTGCAAGGGGCTATTGCCCGTACTGCTCGCCCATTCGGCTGGCCTGGACCAACAAGAGCAGGCCTGGATCGGCGTCAGCGCGGTCATCGGCCACCTGTTCCCGGTGTACTTCCGCTTCCGCGGCGGCAAGGGTGTCGCCACCGCCGCCGGCATGCTGCTCGGCCTCTACCCGCCGGCCGCCCTGCTGGCCATCAGCAGTTGGCTGCTGACCTTCTACCTGACCCGCACCAGCTCGCTGGCCGCCCTGATCGCAACACCCCTCACCCTGCCACTGCTGGCCTGGCGCGAGCCTGAAGCGTTGTTGCCAATGAGCCTGTTGACCTTGCTCATCGTCTGGCGTCATCGCGGCAATCTACGCGACCTGTTCGCCGGGCGCGAACGGCATTTCTGAACGCGCCGAATGAACAGGATTCACCTTCAGATCGCCTGCAACTGTTCCATCGGCCAGCGTGCCTGCACGCTGATCGCCAGGCTTTCCTTCTGGCCCGCCGCCAGGCGCTGGCATCCCGCATAGGCAATCATCGCGCCGTTATCGGTGCAGAACTGCGGCCGGGCGTAATACACATTGCCCTTGAGTCCCGCAGTCATATCCTCGAGGGACGCGCGCAACGCCTTGTTGGCGCTTACGCCGCCAGCGATCACCAGGCGCTTCAGGCCGGTCTGCTGCAATGCGCGACGGCACTTGATGGTCAGAGTCTCTACCACCGCCTTCTCGAAGGCCAGGGAGATGTCGCAACGGGTTTGCTCGCCGTCGTCCCCAGCGCTCTTGCACTGCTGCCAGGTATTGAGGGCGAAGGTTTTCAGACCACTGAAGCTGAAATCCAGACCCGGGCGATCCGTCATCGGTCGCGGGAATACGAAGCGGCCGGGAACGCCCTGGGTTGCCAGGCGCGCAATTTCAGGACCGCCCGGATAATTCAGGCCGATCAGCTTGGCAGTCTTGTCGAAGGCCTCGCCTGCGGCGTCGTCCAGCGACTCGCCGAGCAGCTCGTAACGGCCAATGCCATCGACCCGCACCAGTTGCGTATGGCCGCCCGACACCAGCAAGGCGACGAACGGGAATTCCGGAGGATGCTCTTCCAGCATCGGCGCCAGCAGATGACCTTCCATATGGTGGACGCCCAACGCCGGAATATCCCAGGCAAAGGCCAGGGCCTGGGCGCAAGAGGCGCCCACCAGCAGCGCACCGACCAGGCCGGGGCCGGCCGTGTAGGCGATCGCATCGATCTCGGTAGGCGCGCAATCGGCTTCGGCCAGAACCTGGCGGATCAGCGGCAGCATGCGCTTGACGTGATCGCGCGAAGCGAGCTCGGGCACCACGCCGCCGTAGACGCGGTGCAGGTCGATCTGGCTGAATAACGCGTCGGCCAGCAGGCCTCGCTCGCTGTCGTAGAGCGCGACGCCGGTTTCATCGCAGGATGTTTCCAATCCCAGTACTAGCATGGGTGTTTGCCTTGTCGAGGCTGAATTCGAAGGCGCGCATGATAGTCCCCGCTCCCGGTGCCGACCAGCGGTTTTCGATCAGAGGCTTTGCATTCCGCCCAGCTAAGAGTTACCATCCGCAACCCTTAAAACCGACGTTACTCCAGTGCACATTTCTGCCACGAGTTCGTTGACCCCGGTAATGAATGAAGGTAGCTCTGGATGCCAGCCGTCAAAGTTAAAGAGAATGAACCCTTCGACGTAGCTCTGCGTCGTTTCAAGCGCTCCTGCGAAAAAGCCGGTGTACTGGCTGAAGTTCGTAGCCGCGAATTTTACGAGAAGCCAACTTCTGAGCGTAAGCGCAAAGCAGCAGCCGCTGTTAAGCGTCACGCCAAGAAAGTTCAGCGCGAACAGCGCCGCGCCGTTCGTCTGTACTAATACAGACATTCGTCGCAAGCTTCTGCCTTGCCCGGCCTACAGCCGGGCTGCCGGCAGATGTTCTGCTGTTTACTCCGGCAGCGACCCAGGTCGTGATGCCAGAGACGCCCAGACTGTTTATCAGCGCGGGCAAGCCTGCTTAAATCGTCAGAACTGGCCTCAACGCCAGCCGTGCACGTCACCACTGACGAGCCCTTACGGGCTGCAGACGAGCACACCCTTCTTTCCGTTTTTGCGTCATGCCATTCGACACCTGCTTCGAATGCACCGTCGTTCCCGCTGCATTAGCGATAGACTTTGTTATCGCCTGACGACGAGAGAGCCATGGCCGGGTTGATTCCCCAAAGCTTCATTGACGACCTTCTGAACCGCACCGACATCGTCGATGTGGTGAGTTCTCGCGTCCAGCTGAAAAAAGCCGGCAAGAACCTCACCGCCTGCTGCCCGTTCCACAAGGAAAAGACCCCGTCCTTCAGCGTCAGCCCCGACAAGCAGTTCTATTACTGCTTTGGCTGTGGCGCCGGCGGCAACGCCCTCGGCTTCATCATGGACCACGACAACCTGGACTTTCCCCAGGCTGTCGAAGAACTGGCCAAGGCTGCGGGGATGGAAATCCCCCGCGAAGAAAGCGGTCGCGGACACAAGCCGCGCCAGCCGACCGATTCGCCGCTCTACCCGTTGCTCACCGCGTCCGCCGAGTTTTATCGCCAGGCCCTGAAAAGCCACCCGACCCGCAAAGCGGCGGTGGACTACCTCAAGGGCCGCGGCCTGTCCGGGGAAATCGCCCGCGACTTTGGCCTCGGTTTCGCCCCGCCCGGCTGGGACAACCTGTTCAAGCATCTGGGCAGCGACACCCTGCAACAAAAGGCCATGATCGACGCCGGCCTGCTCATCGAGAACGCCGAATCCGGCAAGCGCTACGACCGCTTCCGCGACCGGGTCATGTTCCCGATCCGCGACAGTCGCGGCAGAGTGATCGCCTTCGGTGGCCGGGTACTCGGCGACGACAAGCCGAAATACCTCAACTCCCCGGAAACCCCGGTCTTTCACAAGGGCCAGGAGCTGTACGGGCTGTACGAGGCACGCAAATTCAACCGCAACCTCGACGAGATCATCGTCGTCGAGGGCTATATGGACGTCATCGCCCTCGCCCAGCAAGGCCTGCGCAATGCCGTCGCAACCCTGGGCACAGCGACCAGTGAGGAACACCTCAAACGCCTGTTCCGCGTGGTGCCCAGCGTATTGTTCTGCTTCGACGGCGACCAGGCCGGCCGCAACGCCGCCTGGCGTGCACTGGAAGCAGCGCTGTCGAGCCTGCAGGATGGCCGCAAGGCGCGCTTCCTGTTCCTGCCCGAAGGTGAAGACCCGGACACCCTGATACGCGCCGAAGGCACCGATGCCTTCCGCGCCCGCATCAACCAGCACGCTCAGCCGCTGGCCGACTACTTCTTCCAGCAACTGACCGAGGAAGCCGATCCGCGCTCGCTCGAAGGCAAGGCCCACATGGCCACCCTCGCCGCACCGCTGATCGACAAAGTGCCGGGCGCCAACCTGCGCGCCCTGATGCGCAATCGCCTGAAGGAAATCACCGGGCTGGACAACCAGCAGGTCGAGCGACTGGCCCAGAGCGCGCCGCGCGAGGCGCCGCCGGCCTACGACCCGGGCATCGACTACGATGCGATTCCGGACTACAGCCAGGACTACAGCGACTTCCACCAACCGGAGCATTTCCAGCCCCAGCCGCAATGGACGCCCAACCAGGGCGGCCAGCAGCAGAAGAAGAAATGGGACGGCCAGGGCAAGAAGGGCAAACCGTGGGATCGCAATGGCAAACGCCAGGAATTCCACCCGGCATGGGTCCCGACCTCGGTCGAACCACCGACCATCATCGCCCTGCGGACCTTGCTGCATCACCCGGAACTGGCGAGGAAAGTCGAGGAAACCAGCCATTTTGCCGCCGAAGAACATCTTCACGCGCAACTGCTGGTAGCACTGGTCGAAGCGCTGCAAAAAAAACCTGAGCTACGCTCATTACAGTTGATCGCACGCTGGCACGGCACTGAACAAGGCCGTCTGCTGCGGGCGCTCGCGGAAAAGGAATGGCTGATCGATGCCGACAACCTTGAACAACAGTTTTTCGACACTATAACTAGCTTGTCCGCTCGCCAACGCGAGCGCAGCCTGGAACATCTGCTCAGAAAAGCACGTCAAAGCGAATTGAGCGCAGAGGAAAAAAATCAGCTGCGCGACCTGCTGAGTCGCAATGTTCCCGCACAAACCCCGACCTCAACTGGCGCGTGAGGTCCATGCTCGGGTATAATCCTCGGCTTGTTTTTTGCCCGCCAAGACCTTCAGTGGATAGGGTGTTATGTCCGGAAAAGCGCAACAGCAGTCTCGCATCAAAGAGTTGATCACCCGCGGTCGTGAGCAGGGCTACCTGACTTACGCGGAGGTCAACGACCACCTGCCGGAGGATATTTCAGATCCGGAACAGGTGGAAGACATCATCCGCATGATCAACGACATGGGGATCAACGTATTCGAGAGTGCTCCGGATGCGGATGCCCTTTTGTTGGCCGAAGCCGATACCGACGAAGCCGCAGCCGAAGAAGCCGCAGCAGCGTTGGCGGCTGTGGAAACCGATATCGGTCGCACCACCGACCCAGTGCGCATGTACATGCGCGAAATGGGGACCGTCGAGCTTCTGACCCGTGAAGGCGAAATTGAAATCGCCAAGCGGATCGAGGAAGGCATCCGTGAAGTAATGAGCGCTATCGCTCACTTCCCCGGTACCGTCGAATACATCCTCGGCGAATATGATCGCGTTACCGTAGAAGGCGGTCGGCTGTCCGACGTCCTGAGCGGCTACATCGACCCGGACGACGGTATTGCACCGCCGGCCGAAGTGCCTCCGCCTGTCGATCCGAAAGCCCCGGCCAAGGCCGAAGGTGACGAGGACGAAGACGAAGAGAAAGAAGGTGCCGAAGAAGAGGAAGAGACCGAAAGCGGTCCCGATCCTGAAATCGCGCGCCAACGTTTCGGTGCCGTCGCCGAACAACTGGAAGCTACCACCAAGATCCTGAAGAAGCATGGTCGCGGCAGCAAGCAAGGCGTTGCCGAGCTGCTGGCACTGGCCGAGCTGTTCATGCCGATCAAGCTGGTTCCGAAGCAGTTCGAAGTGCTGGTCGAGCGTGTTCGCGGTGCACTTGAGCGTCTGCGTGCCCAGGAACGCGCCATCATGCAACTGTGCGTCCGTGACGCCCGCATGCCACGCGCCGACTTCCTGCGTCTGTTCCCGAGCAACGAAGTCGACATGACCTGGAGCGGCGACCTCGCCAAGCGCAGCACCAAATGGGCTGAAGCCCTGGGTCGTCTGGACGCGGACATCGTGCGTTGCCAGCAGAAGTTGGTCGACCTCGAAGCCGAAACCGGTCTGACCATCGCCGAGATCAAGGACGTCAACCGTCGCATGTCGATCGGTGAAGCCAAAGCTCGTCGTGCCAAGAAAGAAATGGTCGAGGCCAACCTGCGTCTGGTTATCTCGATCGCCAAGAAGTACACCAACCGCGGCCTGCAGTTCCTCGACCTGATCCAGGAAGGCAACATCGGCCTGATGAAGGCGGTGGACAAGTTCGAATACCGTCGCGGCTACAAGTTCTCGACCTATGCCACCTGGTGGATTCGCCAGGCGATCACCCGTTCGATCGCCGATCAGGCCCGCACCATCCGTATTCCGGTGCACATGATCGAGACGATCAACAAGCTCAACCGCATTTCCCGGCAGATGCTGCAGGAAATGGGTCGCGAACCGACCCCGGAAGAGCTGGGCGAACGCATGGAAATGCCTGAGGACAAGATCCGCAAGGTACTGAAGATCGCCAAAGAGCCGATCTCCATGGAAACCCCGATCGGCGACGACGAAGATTCGCATCTGGGTGACTTCATCGAAGACTCGACCATGCAGTCGCCAATCGATGTCGCCACGGTCGAAAGCCTCAAGGAAGCAACCCGTGACGTGCTTTCGGGCCTGACCGCACGCGAAGCCAAAGTGCTGCGCATGCGTTTCGGTATCGACATGAACACCGATCACACCCTCGAAGAGGTCGGCAAACAGTTCGACGTGACCCGTGAACGGATCCGTCAGATTGAAGCCAAGGCGCTGCGCAAGCTGCGCCACCCGACGCGAAGCGAGCATCTGCGCTCCTTCCTCGACGAGTAATGACAAATCCCGGCACCCGCCGGGGTTTTTCTTTTCCGCTCGGAAAATCCTGCTGTCGGCAGCGGCCCTGTGGACGGAATGCCCGTCTACACTCGACTCTATCCATTAGATCGATGAGGCCGCTATGCCGAGAATGCCGGCCCTTCTGTTATTGCTCCTGCTGGCCTGGAGCGCGACGGCCGGCGCCTTGACCCTGACTGAAGAAGAGCAGGCCTGGCTCAGTGCGCACCCCAAACTGCGCCTGGGCGCCGATGCTTCTTGGGCACCGTTCGAATACCGGGACCAGGAAGGCCGCTACCAGGGATTGGCCGCCGACTATATTTCTGTGATTCAGGACCGCCTGAATGTCACTTTCGAGCCGGCGGAGCCCACCACCTGGACTGCTTTACTCGAACGCGCGCGACAGAACCAGCTCGACCTGCTGCCGAGTGTCATGTCCACCCCGGAGCGCCAGGCCTACCTGTCCTTCACCCGCCCTTACCTCGACTTCCCCATGGTTATCCTGTCCCATGAAGGTGGCCCCCAACCCAAGGACTTAAAGGACCTCTACGGCCGGAAAATCGCCGTGGTGGAAAACTCTGCACCGCATGAACTGCTGCGCACCCACCACCCCGACCTCAACCTGGTGGCGATGCCGAACGTCAGCTCGACCCTGCAAGCCCTGGCCACAGATGAAGTGGACGCCGTAGTCGGCGACCTTGCCTCCAGCGTCTGGAGCCTGCGCGAACTCAAGCTCGAAGGCCTCTATGTCAGTGGTGAAACGCCTTACCGCTATCAACTGGCAATGGGCGCTCCGAAGGACCAGAAAGTGCTGGTCGGCATCCTCGACAAAGCCATCGCCGACATGACGCCCGAGGAAATCAACAGCATCCAGCAGCGCTGGGTCGGCAACGTCCTGGATCAGCGCACCGTCTGGCCCGACCTGCTGCTCTACGGCCTGCCCGGTGTGCTGTTCCTGGTGGCGATACTGGCGGGCGTCATGCGCGTCAACCGCCGCCTCAGCTCCGAGATTTCCAGGCGCATCGCGCTGGAACAAGAACTGCGCAGCAGCGAATACCACTATCGCGGCCTGGTCGAGAGCCTGTCGGCCATTGCCTGGGAAGCCGACGCCAATGACTTCACCTACAACTACGTGTCGCCCCACGCCGAAGACCTCCTTGGCTACCCGCTCAGCCACTGGCTGAAGCCCGGCTTCTGGCGCTCTATCCTGCACCCAGAGGATGCGCTCTGGGCGCAGGCTTATTGCGACGCGGAAACCGCCGCCGGCCGCGATCACAGCCTCGATTACCGGGTGATCCGCGCCGATGGCCGAACCCTGTGGATCCGCGACATCGTCAGCCTGATCGAACACGGCCATCGCCCGGTAATGCGCGGCCTGATGATCGACATCAGCGAGGCCAAATACACCGAGCAAGCGCTGCGCCTGTCAGAACAGAAGTTCGCGTCGGTCTTCCATCAATGCCCCGACATCCTGGTCATCGCTCGACTCAGCGACGGCTGCCTGCTGGAGGTCAACGAAACATTCGTGGAACAGATCGGCCTCAGCCCTTCCCAGGTCGTTGGCCGAACCGCCACCGAATTAAACATCTGGGGCGTCGAAGGCATTGGCGCCGGCCTGCTGGAACGCCTGCAGCGGGGCAGCGTGCGCAATCTGGAGATGAGCTTCCGTCGCAGTAACGGCCAGTTGTTCACCGGCCTGATTTCGGCAGAATCCTTCGACCTGGAAAGCACCCCGGCGCTGGTGGTGGCGGTGCGTGACATCAGCCAGCTCAAGGAAACCCAACAGCAACTGCAGATTTCCGAAGAGAAGTTCGCCAAGGCCTTCCACGCTTCTCCCGACGGCATGCTGCTGTCGCGTCAGAGCGATGGGCTGCTATTGGAGGTCAATGAAGGCTTTTGCCGCCTGACCGGCTTCGACAGCCATTCGTCCCTCGACCACACCGCCATCGACCTGGGCATCTGGGTCAACCTGAACGAACGCCGGCAAATGCTGGAGTTACTGAAAAAGGATGGCTTCGTCCGCGATTTCACCTGCAACCTGAGGCGCAGCGACGGGCAGATCCGCCTGTGCGAACTGTCGGCCCGGCCGCTGCCCATCGGCGGCATCGACTGCATGCTGACCATCGCCCGCGACATCACCGACCGCCAGCAGATGCAGGAAAAACTGCAACTGGCGGCGACCGTCTTTGAAAACACCGCCGAAGGCGTGCTCATCACTGACACCGAGCAACACATCAGTGCGGTCAACCGGGCGTTCAGCGAAATCACCGGCTACAGCGAAGCCGAAGTCCTCGGCCAGACCCCGCGCCTGCTTGCCTCCGGCCAGCACGACAGCGCCTTCTACGCCGCCATGTGGCATCAACTGAGCGCAGAAGGCCACTGGCAGGGCGAGATCCTCAACCGGCGCAAGAACGGCGAGCTTTACCCCGGCTGGCTGACCATCAGCGCCGTGCGCAACCCGGAACTGGGCACCACGCATTTCGTTGCGGTGTTCGCCGATATCTCCAGCCTCAAGCACGCCCAGGCCAAGCTCGACTACCAGGCCCACCACGACCCACTCACCGGCCTGCCCAACCGCACGCTGTTCGAGAACCGTCTGCAAGCGGCGCTGCACTGCACGCAAGCATCGAGCCGCCAGGGCGCGGTGTTGTTCCTCGACCTGGACCGTTTCAAGCACATCAACGACAGCCTCGGCCACCCGGTAGGCGACTTGCTGCTCAAGGCCATCGCCCATCGACTGAAGGAACAGGTGCGCGACATCGACACCGTGGCCCGGCTTGGCGGCGATGAATTCATCATCCTGCTGCCCGGCCTGCATCAGGCCAGCGATGCCGAGCACATCGCACAGAAAGTGCTGACCTGCTTCAACGCACCGTTCCAGGCCGGCGACCACGAGTTCTTCTCCAGCGCCAGCATCGGCATCAGCCTGTACCCGCAGGACGGCGCCGATGTGGCCTCACTGATCCGCAACGCCGACGCGGCGATGTACCGCTCCAAGGCCAAGGGGCGCAACCGGGTCGAGTCCTACACCCGTGACCTCACTGCCCAGGCCAGCGAGCGTATCGCCCTTGAACATGAGCTGCGCCGGGCCATCGAACGTAACGAATTGAGCCTGTATTTCCAGCCCAAACTGAGCCTCAAGAGCCACACCCTGGTGGGCGCCGAAGCCCTGATCCGCTGGACCAACCCGACCTTCGGCGAGGTCCCGCCCGAGCACTTCATCCCGCTGGCGGAAGAGAACGGCATGATCCTGCTGCTCGGTGATTGGGTGCTGGAGCGTGCCTGCCAGCAGATGCACGAATGGAAGCGCCACTACCAGGCCTTCGGTCCGCTCTCGGTCAACCTTGCCGGCGCCCAGTTGCGCCAGCCGGGGCTGGTGCGGCGCATCGAGCAACTGCTCAAGACTTACCAGCTCAAGGCCGGCGACCTGCAACTGGAGATCACCGAGAACTTCATCATGAGCCAGGCCGAGGAAGGCCTGGCCATCCTCCACCAGCTCAAGCACCTGGGCGTGCAACTGGCGATCGACGACTTCGGCACCGGTTATTCGTCCCTCAGCTACCTCAAGCGCCTGCCGCTGGACATCCTCAAAATCGACCAGTCGTTTATCCGCGGCCTGCCCGACGACCCCAACGATGCCGCCATCGCCCGCGCCATCATTGCCCTCGGCCGCAGCATGCAACTGACCATCATTGCCGAGGGCGTCGAGACCCAGGCCCAGCAGGAATTCCTCGCCGCCGAAGGCTGCGAACAGATCCAGGGCTACATCGTAAGCCTGCCGCTTCCGCCGCACGCCTTTGCCGAGTCGTTTTTACGCATAGTACTTTCGGATCTTTCGGATGGCACTGCCTGGAATCCCTCGATATAATCCGCGACCTCTGGGGCCTATAGCTCAGTCGGTTAGAGCAGAGGACTCATAATCCTTTGGTCCACGGTTCGAGTCCGTGTGGGCCCACCAGATACCAAAAGCCGCGCACTGCGCGGCTTTTTCATTTCTCCCGGTCGGGCCTTAGCCCAGGCCAAGCGCATAAGCGCCGGGCGTCTCGCCATAGTGGCGCTGAAACAGCGCAATGAACGCCGACACTGAGTCATACCCCAACTCATTCGCCACCGCCGTGACGCTCGTGCCTTGCGCCAGCATCGGCAGCGCCGCCAGCAAGCGCGAGCGTTGGCGCCAGGCCTGGAACGACAGTTGCGTTTGCGCCTGGAACAGCCGCACCAAGGTACGTCGCGAGGCGCCGACCTGTTGCGCCCACTCCTCGATGCCGCGGTTGTCGCCCGGTTCGGCCTGCAAGGCGTCGGTGATGCGGCGCAGGCGCGGGTCGCTGGGCAGCGGCAGGCTGAACGGCGCTTCGGGAAGCTCGCGCACTTCATCCACCAGCACTTGCAACAGCCGCGCTTGCGACCCCTGCTCGGGGTAGTCATTGGCGAAGCGGCTGGCCTTTTCGATCAGCTCGCGCACCAGCGGCGTGACCTGCACCACCGCGCAATCCCGCGCATAACCCTTGAGGATGTCCTCGCCCAGATAGAGGCTGCGAAAGGCCAGCGCCCGTTCGCTGTAGGCGGTGTGGCGCACGCCGGGCGGAATCCACACGGCGCACTGCGGCGGCAGCAGATAGCTGTGGCGTTCGGTCAACACCTGCATGATCCCCGCACTGGCGTAGGTGAATTGCACCCAGTCGTGACTGTGCATGTCCACCCGATAGCCCGCCGGGATGTCGAACATGCGCCCGTGCACCGGCCGGGTCAGTTGCCCCGGCACTGGCGGTACGGGGGTGGGTTGTCCCGTGTGCGGCATTGCTAGTCCCCTTTGCTCAAGTGAGCCAGAAAAGCCGATGGTAGCCTGCGCCGCGTCTCGTTGAACAACGCCAGGAGCACACGTCATGAGCACACAAATCCGCGCAAGCCGCCTGACCATTCCCGCCATCCGCCAGCGCAAGGGTGCCGGCAGCCTGGTGGCGCTGACGGCGTACAGCCTGCCGATGGCGCGCTGGGTGGATGCCCACGCCGACATCATCATCGTCGGCGATTCGGTGGGCATGGTGCTGTACGGCATGCCCAGCACCCTGGGCGTGACCCTCGACATGATGATCGCCCACGGCCAGGCGGTGATGCGCGGCGCGCAGCGCGCCTGCGTGGTGGTGGACATGCCGTTCGGCAGCTACCAGGCCTCGCTGGAGCAGGCATTTCTCAACGCCGCGAAAGTGCTGCGCGACACCGGCGCCCAAGGCATCAAGCTGGAGGGCGGCGAGGAAATGGCCGAGACGGTGGCCTTCCTCAGCAAGCGTGGGATTCCGGTGATGGCCCATGTCGGACTGATGCCGCAGCAGGTCAACAGCCAGGGCGGTTTCAAGGCCCAGGGCCGGGATCAGGAAAGCGCGGCAAAGGTGCGCCGCGATGCGCTGGCGATGCAGGCGGCCGGTGCGTTTTCAGTCGTGCTGGAAGGCATCGCCGAGCCACTGGCGCGGGCCTTGAGCGAGGAGCTGGAGATTCCCACCATCGGCATCGGTGCCTCACCGGCCTGCGACGGACAGGTGCTGGTGACGGAAGACCTGCTGGGGCTGTTCGGCGAATACCAGCCGCGCTTCGTCAAACGCTACGCCGAGCTGCAGGGGCCGATCGACCGGGCGCTGGGCGAGTATGCGCGGGAAGTGCGCGCGGGGGTTTTCCCGGCATTGGAGCACTGCTTCAAGGCGGCGGGTTGAGTCGCCCGGCGCCGTCTGTACACTGGGCCGACCTTCACCGTTGTACCCGGGAATCCCATGTCCGACAGCCGCACCGCCCTCGATGAAATCGACCGCCAGCTTATCGCCGCCTTGCAGATCAACGCCCGCGAAAGCGTCGCCACCCTCGCCCGGCAACTGGGCATCGCCCGCACCACGGTGACCTCACGGCTGGCGCGGCTGGAGAAGACCAAGGTGATCAGCGGCTACGGCGTGCGCCTGGGTCAGCGGGTGATCGACGGCGGGTTGCAGGCCTACGTGGGCATCACCGTGCAACCGCGCTCCGGGCGGGAGGTGGTGCGGCGGTTGAGCGCAATGGGGCAGGTGCAGCAGCTTTGTGCGGTGAGTGGCGAGTTCGATTATGTGGCGTGGCTGCGCAGTGAGTCGCCGGAACAGCTCGATCAGTTGCTGGACCAGATCGGCAGCCTGGAAGGGGTGGAGAAAACCACCACGTCGATCATTCTGAGTAGCAAGGTGGATCGGGGGCAGCCGGTTTAGCTGGCGGCGGTCTGATCTGTAGGAGCGAGCTCGCTCGCGAAAACCAGCGCAACTGTCATTCTGCAAACACAACCCGTCACATCGACCAAAAACACCACAAAACGACAACACTCTGCATCTTAATTACGAACACCCCACTCCCTAAAATTGACCCCAGGCATTTCCTATACTCAGGCTCCGCACCCCGCGCAGCCCCTGGCAAGGTCAATCATGAACAAGAACAACCGCCACCCCGCCGACGGCAAGAAGCCTGTCACCATCTTCGGTCCCGACTTCCCTTTCGCCTTCGATGACTGGATTGAGCATCCGGCCGGCCTGGGCAGCATTCCCGCTGAACGTCATGGTGAAGAAGTGGCGATCGTCGGTGCCGGTATCGCCGGGCTGGTGGCGGCCTATGAGCTGATGAAGCTGGGCCTCAAGCCGGTGGTCTACGAGGCCTCGAAGATGGGCGGGCGCCTGCGTTCGCAAGCCTTCGCCGGGACCGAGGGCATCGTCGCCGAGCTGGGCGGCATGCGCTTTCCGGTGTCGTCCACGGCCTTCTATCACTACGTCGACAAGCTTGGCCTCGAGACCAAGCCCTTCCCCAACCCGCTGACGCCCGCCTCCGGCAGCACGGTGATCGACCTCGAAGGCCAGACCCACTACGCGGAAAAGATCAGCGACCTGCCGGCCCTGTTCCAGGAAGTCGCCGACGCCTGGGCCGACGCCCTGGAAGACGGCTCGCGCTTCGGCGATATCCAGCAGGCGATCCGTGACCGCGATGTGCCGCGTCTGAAAGAACTGTGGAACACGCTGGTTCCGCTGTGGGACGACCGCACGTTCTACGACTTCGTCGCCACCTCGAAAGCCTTCGCCAAGCTGAGCTTCCTGCACCGCGAAGTGTTCGGTCAGGTCGGTTTCGGCACCGGCGGCTGGGACTCGGACTTCCCCAACTCGATGCTGGAAATCTTCCGCGTGGTGATGACCAACTGCGACGACCATCAGCATCTGGTGGTCGGCGGCGTCGAGCAGGTGCCGCTGGGTATCTGGAAGCACGTGCCCGAGCGCTGCGACCATTGGCCGGCCGGCACCAGCCTGGCGTCGTTGCACCGGGGTGCGCCGCGGCCGGGGGTCAAGCGCATCGCCCGCAATGCCGACGGCAGCGTGGCGGTCACCGATAACTGGGGCGACACGCGCAACTACGCAGCCGTGCTGACCACCTGCCAGAGCTGGCTGCTGACCACCCAGATCGAGTGCGAAGAGTCGCTGTTCTCGCAGAAGATGTGGATGGCCCTGGACCGCACCCGCTAGATGCAGTCGTCGAAGACCTTCGTCATGGTCGATCGGCCGTTCTGGAAGGACAAGGACCCGGAAACCGGCCGCGACCTGATGAGCATGACCCTCACCGATCGCCTGACCCGCGGCACCTACCTGTTCGACAACGGTGACGACAAGCCGGGGGTCATCTGCCTGTCCTATTCGTGGATGAGCGACGCGCTGAAGATGCTGCCGCACCCGGTGGAAAAGCGGGTCAAGCTGGCACTCGATGCGCTGAAGAAGATCTACCCAAAGGTCGATATCGCCGGGCATATCATCGGCGATCCGATCACCGTGTCGTGGGAAGCCGATCCGTATTTCCTCGGCGCCTTCAAGGGCGCGCTGCCAGGACATTACCGCTACAACCAGCGCATGTACGCGCACTTCATGCAGCAGGACATGCCCGCCGAACAGCGCGGCATTTTCATCGCCGGTGACGATGTATCCTGGACCCCGGCCTGGGTCGAGGGCGCGGTGCAGACCTCGCTCAACGCAGTTTGGGGCATCATGAATCACTTCGGCGGTCGTACCCACGCCGACAACCCCGGCCCGGGCGATGTGTTCAACGAAATCGGCCCGATTGCCCTGGCCGACTGACAGGAGATTTGCCATGCGTATCGCCCTCTACCAGGGCTCGCCGCAGCCGCTGGACGTTCCCGGCAACCTCGAACGCCTGCAGCAGCAGGCGCAGGTCGCCGCCTCCCGCGGCGCCGAGTTGCTGGTGTGCCCGGAGATGTTCCTCACCGGCTACAACATCGGCAGTGAAGCCGTCGCCCGCCTGGCCGAAGCCGAAGACGGCGCCTCGGCGATGCGCGTGGTGGACATCGCCCAGGCCAACCGTATCGCCATCGTCTATGGCTACCCGGAGCTGGGCGACGACGGACGGATCTTCAACAGCGTGCAGTTGATCGACGCCCACGGCAGCAGCCTCGGCAACTACCGCAAGACCCACCTGTTCGGCGGCCTCGACCAGGCGATGTTCAGTCCCGGCGACAACCACTTCCCGGTGGTCGAGCTCAACGGCTGGAAGGTCGGCATGCTGATCTGCTACGACATCGAGTTCCCGGAGAACGCCCGCCGCCTGGCCATGGCCGGCGCCGAGCTGATCCTGGTGCCGACGGCGAACATGGAACCCTACGATTTCATCTGCCAGGTGACCGTGCGCTCCCGTGCCCACGAGAACCAGTGTTACCTGGTCTACGCCAACTACTGCGGCGCCGAGGGCGAGATCCACTACTGCGGCCAAAGCAGCATCGTCGGCCCCGACGGCAGCATCCTCGCCATGGCCGGGCGCGACAGCGCGCTGTTGTCGGCCGACCTGGAATTGCGTCGGGTCCACGAAGGCCGCGCCCACACGCCCTACCTGCACGACCTGCGCAGCGAGCTGCACCGCGAGCCGCGCAGCGACTGATTTATCCGCTAGCATGATGGCTCGCGCGTTTCGGAGCCGTCATGTCCAGCACCCTCCAGCACCTCATCCTGAGCAATGGCCTGCGGGTCAACCTGCGCCATGCGCCGCACCTCAAGCGCTGCGCGGCAGCAGTGCGGGTGCATGCCGGCAGCCATGACGCGCCCGCCGACTATCCCGGCCTGGCGCATTTTCTTGAGCACCTGTTCTTTCTCGGCACCGTCCGTTTTCCGGTGGAAGACGGGCTGATGCGCTTCGTCCAACGCGAAGGTGGGCAGCTCAATGCGAGCACCCGCGAACGCACCACCGAGTTCTTTTTCGAAGTGCCGCCGGCGGCATTCCCCGGTGCGCTGGAGCGGCTGTGCGAGATGCTGGCGAACCCGCTGCTGACGCCGGAGCGCCAGCACGCCGAGCGCGAGGTGATCCATGCCGAGTGGGTTGCCTGGTCGGGCAATACCGAGGCGCAACGCCAGTACGCGCTGTTGCGCAGCGTGTCGGCGAAGCATCCGCTGAGCGGTTTTCATGCGGGCAATCGCGACAGCCTGCCAACCGATGAGCCGGCGTTTCAGCAAGCGCTTTCCGCCTTTCATCAGCGCTTTTATCAGGCCGGGCAAATGACCCTGAGCCTGAGCGGGCCGCAATCACTGGATGAGCTGGAACGGGCCGCGCGCAAATTCGGCAAGCTGTTCGCGACGGGAACGCGGATCGAGCAAACCGCGCCACCGGCCTTGCTCGACGGACCACTGCGCGTGCCGCCAATCGACGGCCAACTGGACCTGCTGTTCGCCCATGAGCATCTGCCGGACGGCGCCGACGAGGCCATCGATTACCTCACCACCTGGATCACCGACACGCGCCCGGGCGGGCTGCCGGCCGAACTATGCCAACGTGGCTGGCTGGAAGACTTCAGCTTCACCGCGCTGTACCAGTTCGGCGATCAGGCGCTGTTACATGCTCGATTGAAACTGAGCCCGAACGCCGATGCGGTCGAGGCCGAAGCGTTATTGCACGACTGGCTGGCATTCTTCCGAGAGGCGGATCACAGCGCCTTGTTGCTGGAATATCAGCGCCTGCAAGCGTGCCGCGAAGCCGGCGCCAGCGCGCTGGAACTGGCGCGGTGTGAGCGACCGTTCGCGGCGCTGGATCAGCAGGGGCAAGCGGCGCTGCGGGTATTGCTGGCGGGCACCGGGGTGTCCCGTCACCCATGGCAATTACCCGAACCGGAGCCGCTGCTCGCCGCCACGGTTGCCGAAATTGGAGACTCGCCCATACCCGCCGGATTGACCGTCAGCCTTGCCCTGCCCGCCGTTCGCCAGTACGCCGCGCTGTACCTGCGCCTGCAATTCGAAGATCACGCCGAGCACCTTCGCGATGTGCTCAAGCCGCTTATCGAACGCGCCAGCCGCGCCGCAGTTGAACTGAAATGGACCCGCACGGCCAACACCTGGCAATTGCGCTGTGCCGGCGCGCCCGCGCCAGCGCTGGCGGTGATCGAACAGGCTCTGTCGCAACTGGGCCAAGCCAGCGCCACCGAGCCGGGCGCGGAGCCGCCGCTGATCCCGATCCGCGCGCTGATGCGGGAACTGCCGCACCGGCTGCTCACCCCCGCCGCACCGGGCTGGACTGCGTTGTCCACCGGCTTTGACGAGGCGGCGCAGAATGTTCTCAACCGGTTGCTGGCCGGCATCCCCGGCAACCCGATAACGCTGCCGTCACCAACACCTCCGGTCCGCCAATGGCATCACTGCGCCGAGGCAAGCGGCGAACCGGCGCTGCTGCTGTTTTGCCCAACCACTGACGAAACCAGCGGGCGGCTGCTCGGGCAACTGATCCAGGGCCCGTTCTACCAACGCCTGCGCAGCGAGCTGCAACTGGGTTACGCGGTGTTCAGCGCCTTTCGGCAAATCCAGGGGCACAACGGGCTGATGTTCGGCGTGCAGTCGCCGAGCGCCAGCCATGAAGAAATCCTCAGCCATATCCGCGCGTTCCTGGCCCGGCCCGCGCCGGACCTCGGCAGCGCTCGCGAAGCCCTCGCCGTGCAACTGGCCGAACCGGCCATGCCCAATGCCGACGTCGCCGAATGGGCGTGGCAAACTCATCTGGCCGGCAACGACGGTTTAACTCTGGACCGCCTGTCGGCAGCCATCCTCACACGCAAGCAGGTGGATATCGAGCGCGCCTGGGAGCAGTTGGGCAGTGAAAAAAACTGGCTGCTGTTGGCCAACGGACCGCCGCCACAGAGCGGCTGGCTGTGACTGTTACGGTTTTTGCAAAAGCTTTTCTGTAAAAATATTTAACCGTTCAGTTAATTTGTTTCGGTAAGATTGCGCAACCCCGAGACTTTGAACGCCTGCCCGAGAGGGTGGACTAAATGAGTAGCGGTGCCCTATCAGACCTATCCCGAAGGAGTAATCCCATGTGGACCAAACCTGCTTACACTGACCTGCGTATTGGCTTTGAAGTGACCATGTATTTCGCCAATCGCTGAGTCGATTCGCGGAACGACGCCTCGGTCGCCAATGAGGTTGGGGACCCATCGCGAGCAAGCTCGCTCCCTGTAGGAGCGCGCGTTGGCGCGCACG